>JBNGDS010000016.1:0-47064 GCA_049975365.1 Desulfomonilia bacterium
TTCCTGAATTGAGCGCGGGGGTTCATGGATCTCCGTGATGGGTTCTGGTGACGGGAGGGTGGTGTGAGTGGTGTGTGTACACCCGATCAGTGCGATCCCGCACATTATATACACGCCTGCCCTCAACCTCATGATTTCAGATCATCCTCCAGTTTGAAAATTTTTTTACCGGGAAACCTTGAAACCTTCAACGATTTTTTTCATCTAAAATATCGGATCACATGTACCGATACTTGAATCGGTGATAGTTACCACGGTAAAGGAGATGATAAGAGTATGAAACTTCCAGTTGTTTACGATAATTCTGTATCTGCACTCATCAGCAGGCTGGACCAGTTCCCAATCCTCAGCAAGGAAGAAGAGTATGAGCTTGCAGAGCGGTTGAATGAATTCAACGATATCGATGCCGCCCAGACGCTCATCACGTCAAATCTCAGACACGTAGTACGGATAGCGATGGACTACGCAGGATATGGACTTCCCCTCGAGGATATCATTCAAGAGGGAACTATCGG
This sequence comes from Desulfomonilia bacterium, assembly GCA_049975365.1. Lineage (GTDB taxonomy): Bacteria > Desulfobacterota > Desulfomonilia > UBA1062 > UBA1062 > DSBG01. The sequence goes on from JBNGDS010000016.1 coordinate 516, forward strand.
GCTCATGGTCGCGGTCCGGAAATTCGATCCATCCAAGGGCTACAGATTGATGACCTATGCCGTATGGTGGGTCAAGGCGATGATTCACGATTATATCCTCAAATTCTACTCTCAGGTGAAGCTTGGGACCACAAAACTGCAGAAGAGGCTCTTCTATGGTCTGAACAAGCTCTCGGTCGAAGAGGATGTACTAGACAGTGGACTCAACGAGCAGTCCCAGGCGATTTCAGCACGCCTTGACGCGGATCCCCATCAGGTCGAGGAGATCATTTCGAGGCTCACGAACAGAGATCAGTCACTGGACAGCCCCATGGCCGACGGGAGCGATACGAGCTTCATTGACTTTTTGACAGACACCCGGGCAACCCCGGAGGACAGGGTCATGGAGTCTCAGAGGGCGTCGTTCGTGAAAAAACAGATCGATTCTGCGTTATCGACGCTCACTCCAAGGGAACAGGACATTGCCCACCACCGGCTGATGGCAGAGACACCGCTGACCCTTGAGGATCTCGGTAACAGGTATGACATATCGAAGGAACGGGTCAGGCAGATAGAAAACAACATCAAGGCAAAGCTCAAGAAGACCCTTGCAGGACAGGTCGAGCTCATGCTTTCCTGATGAAGGCCACGATCATGACAGTTGTGAGGAGAAACCCGGTAGGAGATATTCTGTCCTTGCAGGATAAAATAAACAGGATCTTTGAGGAAAGCATCCGTGAAAGTTCTTCACACAGAGTCCCCGGACAGTGGTCACCTCTTGTTGACATATTCGAAGACGACATGTGCCTCGTTATCAAGGTTGAGCTTCCCGGAGTGAAACGGGATGATATAGTCCTCGACATCAGTAACGGGTTTCTCACCATCAAGGGGAGGAAACATATCGACCACGAGGACAATGCAGAGAGTTTTCATATGATCGAGCGGCAACATGGATTTTTCAAGCGGTCGTTCAGTCTGCCGGACGGTCTCGATCTGGATAGGATAGAGGCGAAGTACTCTACCGGGGTGCTCGAGATCCTCTTGCCGAAGCAGGAAGGAAGTGTTTCCAAGAGAATCCCTATCACGAAGCAGTGATGATGTATTTCTCGAGCTTCAGGATGTGATCTGCACGGGATTTTGAGAACTTTTGAGACAACCTGAAAGACTTTCCCAGGTACAGATCCTTGTCATATGTAGACACATAGTAAAACCTCCCGTTTTCCGAGAGGATTCTCAGCAACGCCTTTTCCAGTTTCTCCTGCGGAGAAAACGCACGGGTGATAACCGCATCAAATTTTCCGATCTGTGTGCAGAGAGGGTCGAGGTCCAAAACCTCCATGTTCTCGAGTCTCAGGAGGTCTATGATATGCCGGAGGAAGGAGCACTTCTTTGCGCTGCGTTCTATGAGGAAGACGAGAGAATCAGGGTGTGCGATCTTGAAGGGTATACCAGGCAGACCTGATCCGGTTCCGAGATCCGCAAGGACAGGTTCATGGATCTGTTCCATCAGTTCCAGACAGTCAAGGGCGTGGTGTTCCAGATCTTTCAGGAATGCCGGACTTACAAGATGAAGCCGTTGATTGTACTTCCTGATCTCGTCAACCCATGTTTTCAGCGGATCTTGTATCATTTCCCTATACAGAACGATGTGAAGACTGTATCGAGGACATCCGGTGTCACGTCCTCTCCCATAAGTTCCCTGATGGAGCTTAACGCCTGTCGCAGGTCTATGGTGATTACATCCGGGGTCATACCTGATGCGAGTGATTCCGTGCACTTCTCCAAACCCGTGAGGGTCTTGCCCAGGAGATAGACATGACGATCCAGGAATACTGCCGGCAACGTATCCGGGAATGCCTGTTTCATTGCATCGAAGAGCTCTTCAATCCCAGTTCCGAATTTTGCAGATACCCTCACCACCGGGAACGCTGTCTCTTCCTGGGAAAAGGCCTCCCGGTCCACAAGATCGATCTTGTTCATGACGACGATTGTCTTCTTCCCAAGGGAAAGCCATTTCCTCTCATGGAAATTCAGCCCGAAACGGGCATCAACTACATAGAGCACGAGATCGGATGAGGTCAGAGTATCCATGGTCCGCTCTACCCCTAGCCGTTCAGGGCCTGAGGGCGTCTCCCTGATCCCCGCTGTATCATGAAAAATAAAATCAAGTTCCCCGATGATCAGGTGTTCCCTGATCGTGTCGCGTGTTGTCCCTTCCTCTTCATGGACAATGGCCCTGGGGTATCCTAGGATGGTGTTGAACAGCGATGATTTCCCGGCATTCGGGAGACCGGCGATGGTGGTGACGATGCCGCCAGCCAGCGAGTCAGCACTCCGTGAAGATGCGAGCAGTTCACGGATCTCACAGATGAGCCCTGATAGATCACCAGAGACAGCCTCGGGGGAAAACTCGGTATCTTCCATGATGAAGGATGCCTCGATCTGGGAAAGAACATCTGTGATTGCATCCGACATACGGGAGAGACGATCGGTGAGATCGCCCTGAATGAGGTGTTTTGCCATTTCGTACCCACACGCACTTCCTGCACCGATCAGTGCGCCCACCGCTTCGGCCTGAATGAGGTCGATCTTGTTGTTCAGGAAAGCACGCCTGGTGAATTCACCCCGCTGTGCAGTGCGGGCAAGTCCTGTATTCCGGATAGCGTCCAGAATCTTCTGTACGATGATAGGGTTGCCGTGACAGCTTATTTCAGCGAGGTCTTCCCCGGTATACGATCGTGGATGAGGATGAAAGACGCACATGGCATGGTCGATATGTGATCCGTCTTGATCAACGATGGAACACAGATGCTGCTCGTGGGGTTTCCAGCGAGAGTGGGATGAGATTCTCCCAAGAATCTCCACTGTATCCGGCCCGCTCATGCGGATGACACTGATCGCGCCGGTACCTTTGGGTGTCGATTCTGCGTAGATGGTGTCAATGCTTATTTTGATGCCTTCCTCGGGACGATGAGGATTTTCTTGTAAATCCCCTCACCAACGCTCTTGGTGTTGATGCCGGAGTCATTCTTGAGCGCCAGATGGATGATGCGTCTGTCGTAGGGATTCATCTTCTCCAGGGATATGGACTGACCGGTCCTCTTCGCCTTCTGTCCCATCTTGATGGCGATGGATTTCAGGTGGCTCATATGCCGCTGCCGGTATCCTTCCGTATCAAGGGTCACATAGACTGGTTCCTGTCTCGATTTATTGAGTATCCGATTCAGGATGAACTGCATGGAATCCAGGGTTTGACCCCGTTTCCCGATGATGAGCCCTGACCCGTCCCCCAGTATTTCCAGGGTCTTGTCATCTTTGACCTGAATTGTGCAGGGGAAATCCATTCGAGTGAGAATCTCTCTGAGGATCTCCTGTGCGTCCCCTAGGATGGAATCGTCGTGGGGAGAGACCGTGGCAGTAGATGTCTTTTCTGCCGGTGCACTGTCTGTCGGATGATCCTGTTCCTGGGATGTTACCCTGGCTGGGCGTGCGATGATTTTCGCCGACTTGTTCCCTACCAGTCCGAACAATCCCTTTGATCCTTCCGAGAGTATCTGAATATCAAGGTCCTCGAAATTCGAACTGAATGATTTCATCGCCTGGACGATCGCTTCGTCAACTGTTTTTGCTTCGAATTCGCGGAAATCATCTTCCATGAGTGTGCTCCTACGTGTGTTTCCTGTTAATATAGATTTGTTGGAAGATCGAGAGGATATTGCTCACCAGCCAGTAGATTACAAGTCCCGATGGGAAATTCAGGAAAAGGAAGGTAAACACGACTGGCATCATGAGCATCATCTTCTGCTGAGTTGGATCACCTGCAGCAGGGGTCATTTTCTGCATGACAAACTGACTGAGCCCCATGAGGATGGGTGTGATGTAATACGGGTCTTTCGCAGAGAGATCAGGCAGCCAGTTTCCGAAGATATGGAACGATGTGTGGCGCAGCTCTATGGCTGAATAGAAGACCTTGTACAGGGCAAAGAGAATGGGAATCTGAAGCAGCATTGGCAGGCACCCGCCCATGGGATTGATCTTGTGCTCCGAGTAGAGCTTCATGAGTTCCTGATTCAGCTTTTGTTTGTCATCCTTGTACTTTGTCTGGAGCTCTTTCATCAGCGGCTGAACCTTCTGGAGTTCCTTCATGGAGGTGAAACTCTTGAGGGTCAGCGGGTAGAGGATGATCTTGATGAGGATGGTGAGGATGATGATGGATAATCCGTAGCTCCCCACGTATGAGTGAATCCAGTTCATCGCCACCAGAAGAGGCTTTGCGATCAGGTCGAAGAATCCGAAGTCCAGTGCCTTGTTGAGCTCATAGCCCGCGGACTTGAGGGTCTGGAGCTCCTTGGGACCCATGAAGATGAGACGAGAATGGCGTGTGGACGACATACTGTCTACCTGAGTTGTCGGTACCGTATAGGCCATGGTGACGATGTTGTCGTCACTGCGTTTGATTACAACACTCGAACTCACGCTTTCCTGCATAATGACGGCTTGCAGGAAGTACTTGTTCTCGAAGCCGAACCATTTGATTTCTCCAGGGAATTCCCGATATGTCCCGGCCTTCTTCACCTTGTCTATCTTGAACTCCTCCAGTCGCTTCCCGGCGAGCAGTGCAGGTCCTTCAAAGGCATACCCCTTTTTCTTCTCGTCCAATGGGTAGGTGCCATTCACGATCAGGTCGTAGGTGATGGACATCGGGCTCTGTGTTGTATTCTCGATTTCGGTGCTGTACCCGATGAGGTAGCTGAGTGGGTCGAGCCGATATACTTTTTTCAGTACGATCCCATCGGACACCTGGGCCTGGAACGACAACTCAATGGGAGTGTCGCTCGCCTGGAGAGTTCCGGAGTGTGATGGTTTGTAGAGAAGTTCGCTGTCGGAAAATCCTTCGCTCATCTGGATCTGGGGAAAGGAGGCCGTCAGGATCTCAACTGGCGGTGAATCCGTATCGATCGTCTCCCGGTATTCTTTCAGCTGGAACGAGATGATCTGTGCCCCACGTGTATTCCATGTGGCGCGATAGAGTGGAGTCTGTACAACGATCACCTCACCTGGAGTCTCATCGGTTCCCGTCGCACGCGCAGGTGATGGCTCGAACATGGTGGGGATCTGTTCCTGGGCTGGTTCTTCGATCTGCGGTTTCTCTTCCTGTACAGGCTCAGTCTGTGGTTTTCTCGGCTGGATAAAGAAGATGTCCCAGGCAATCAGGATAGCGATCGAGATAAGAATCGCGAGTAGGGTCTTTTTCTCCATTCTGTACTGTCTCCTCAGTTGGGTTACACGGGATCATATCCACCGGGGTGGAAAGGATGACATTTCGCCAGTCGCAGGGATGTCTTGAGGATTCCTTTGATGGCCCCATACCTGGTGATGGCTTCGATCGCATACTGTGAACATGTGGGGTAAAATCGACAACTGCTGAGAAAGCAGGGGGAAATGACCCCCTGGTAGAAGTGTATCAGTGCGATGAGTATCGTTTTTCCCATATGAAAGATCCCAGGGCTTTTTCTATTTCCTGATAGAGGTCGTGATAGCTGACGCTGCCGATACGAGATTTTGCTATCAGGATGTAGTCATATCCGCACGGAAAGATCTGCTTGTTGCAACGGTATATCTCTCGTAGGAGTCTTTTTATCCGGTTTCGGGTGACGGCATTTCCAGTTTTTCTGCTCACTGTGATTCCGATACGTGCATGAGTGTGTGAGTTCGGGGCAGCCAAGATCACGAGGTGTTTCGTCACCAGCCGTGCAACTTTCTGTTTTTCTGCTCTCGTGTAATCGGTTCTCTTTCTCAGCCGCTCCTGTTTCGGGAATTTCTCGTTTGACATCAGACAGCCAAACGCTTACGTCCCTTGGCCCTCCTTCGGTTGATAACCGCTCTTCCTGCCTTGGTGCGCATTCGAACGAGAAATCCGTGGGTGCGCTTACGCCGCGTATTGTGTGGTTGAAAAGTACGTTTCATTGGTTACCTCAATTCAAGGGTATTTTAGGGAGATAGTATTTACATGCCGACTTGTTTAATGTCAAGCAGCAAAAGTCTTTGAAACTCCAGAGGGTTCTCGGCCTTGAGCGAGTCCGTCTTGTCAGGATCAACCCTTCTACGGTATATGCCAGGGAGTATGCGCGGCGTTTTCTGTACAAGAGAGATGACACAAGAGATCGACGGTTCGCCGTCTTCGGTGTATGGGATGCTCACCTCGATTTTCCCTGAGACCCGCGTGCGCTGCTTGAATCAGGTTCACTCACAGGTGATTGTACGCGCAGAGCAGTGTGCCGAGGGAGAGATCCCGAAAGCAGATGGGATTCTTTCCCTGGACCCTGATATCATCCTGTGCGTCAGGACTGCGGACTGTATTCCCATTCTTCTCTGGTCGGATGATGTCCCGTGCATCGGTGCTCTCCACGCAGGCTGGAGAGGGTTGGCCAAAGGGATCGTGAAGAAGGCTGTCCATATGATGAATTCTCTTGGTGCCAATGAGATCCACATCAGGCTGGGACCCTCTATAGGGCCGTGCTGTTACGAGGTTGGCCCTGATGTGATGCGCGCCCTCGGGGTGCAAGGATTTCCATCTCCGGCTGGCACACACCGAGTCGATCTCGGTGATGTAGCGAAAAAACAGGCCATGGAGGCAGGTGTTCCCGAACCAATGATTCGCACTGTGGAGAGGTGTACCAGCTGTAACCCTCTGGAGTATTTTTCCTATCGGAGGGATGGGGCGCTCACAGGAAGGAATATCTCGCTCATCGGAGGAAAATCGTGCTTATTGCAGGGCTTACAGGGGGAATAGCAAGCGGAAAATCAACAGTTGCATCCATGCTGAGAGATCTTGGATGTCATATCATTGATGCAGACAGGATTGCCTTTGATGTCGTACAGAAAGGAAAGCCTGCATGGAGGGAGATCGTTGAGCACTTCGGGGAGGATGTCCTGCTCGAAAACGGCCAGATTGACAGGGCCGTTCTCGGCGATATCATCTTCCACGATCACGGGAAGAAGGAACTCCTCAACTCCATTGTCCACCCCGAGGTGTACAGGGAGATTGCCAAGCGGATCGAGGAGTATTCGTCTGCTGTGCCCGATACGGTGGTCATCCTGGACATTCCCCTCCTGATCGAGACCGGAATGAATGGGAATTTCCACGAGATCATCCTTGTGTACGTTCCCGAGAGTGTACAGATTGAACGCCTCATGGAACGGGACAGCCTCTCGTATCAGAGTGCCCTTGCACGGGTTCGCTCCCAGATGTCCATCGAGGAGAAAAAGCTCTTTTCCACCATCATCATTGATAATTCACACTCCCTTGAACAGACCCGGAAACGGGTGAGGGAGGTGTACGACGACCTCCTCAGAAAGTGCTGATGTCACCCTGCCTCGAGATCTCGCTTGACATGTGTCGTCAGATTCCAGGGTGAAGGGATGTACTCTGGCCATGCACCGAGATCCTGTGAACTGTGATGTCGAAATCCCTGTGAAATCTCCCGTGGGTGGTGGTCTCACCTGGAGGAATCTTTCATTTCACGCACGATCAGTGCTTCGAGCTGATGAGCGTCACGGAAGTGCGGATTCATTGCTCCCGCCCTGTGTATCCAATCCAGAGAGTGTGTCCAGTCTTTCTGTTCATAGTACAGACGGGCGATATTGAAGCACAGATGCTCATCATGTGGTGAGATTTTCACTGCCTTCATATAGTTGGCAAGGGCTTCATCCAACATGTTTGCCTTTCTGAGCTCAATGCCGAATTCATTGAATATGTGCTTGTTTTCTTCTTCAAAGATGGCATCGATCTCAGAGAGTTTTCGAAAAACCGAACGGGCTTTTTCAGTTTCCCCCATCTCCATGTACAGCGTTCCTATTCCGAAGTTTGCGCGGACACTCTCGGGATCGATTTTGAGAGCTGATGTGTACTCCCATTCCGCTGAATTGTATTCCTTGCGGGCCCTGTGCTTTTCCGCTCGCGCGATGTGGAGATCGGTTTCCTGTTCTTCCTTTGTCTTTACTTTGTAGTTCGGTTCGAGGGTAAAGCGCGAGAGGAACTCGTCGCATGCCATCTCCATCACGATACCGGTCGGTTTGCCCTCGTTGCCGAGGAATGTGAGGGTGACCTTTTCTGCGTCGAGTTGTTCCGCCAGGCAGTAGTTTTTCACCGTCTGGGCCTTCTGGGTGTGTCCGGTACCCAGGACGATGGTGGATTCTTCATAGAAAATCCCTTTGATTTTCTTTACATATGCGGAATGGTCCATGAAAGAGGTATCGGATACTCGTATGGAGAAGTTTACACAAATTTTTTAAGGTTGTCTCCCTCGCTCTTCCCGGTATACACTGCGAATCAGCGCTCAAGTGAGTCAGAATCTCGTGGAGGTGAGAGATGGACACGCTGGGATTCATCGGGGGAGGAAACATGGCGGAGGCCATCATTTCAGGCATCCTCACACATGGAACACTCCGTGAGGCTGAGATCTCGGTCTACGATGTGAAACAGGAACGGTCGGACTATCTGTCCTCACGCTATGGGGTACAGGTGTCCCCGGATCCCCGCACCCTTGTGAAATCTCACTCCACGGTCATTCTCGCCGTGAAGCCGAACCAGATCCACCACGTGGTGAGTGAACTGAAAGACTTGTTGCGGGACAGGCTCACGATCAGCATCGCCGCCGGGATAAAGACAGAGACCATCCTGAATCTTCTGGGAGCCGATGCGCGACTCGTACGAGTGATGCCCAATACCCCTGCCCTGGTTCTTCAGGGGGTTTCCGTGCTTGCCCCATCGGGTTCGTGCACGAAAGACGATATCGAGGTGGCAAAGAGCATTTTCTCTTCTGTAGGGACCTGCATTGAGATGGCGGAAACATATCTGGATGCCGTGACAGCTCTTTCAGGCTCGGGACCCGCCTTCTGTTTCCTGTTTCTCGAGGCGCTCTCAGATGGCGGGGTTCGTGCGGGCCTGCCCAGAGATGTTGCCCTGCGGCTGGCATCCGCAACGATGAAAGGCGCTGCAGCCCTGGTGCATGAAACCGGCAAACACCCTGCAGAGCTCAAGGATATGGTGACATCGCCCGGGGGCACAACCATCGATGGCCTCGCTGTTCTTGAAGCCGGATCCGTGAGGTCGGCGATAATCGATGCCGTGTGGGCAGCGTACAGAAAGGCAGCAGAGCTTTCGGGAAAAGCCTAGCCTCAGAAGAATGTCAGACCTGTGAGTTCCTGATGATCTCCACCGCGTCCCGGGGGGAGTCGACGATGGTGAAAATTGCCCTGTCCTCAGGAAGGATCATGTCTTCTTTCAGCATGGTCTCGTTGATCCAGGTGAGAAGTCCCGCCCAGTACTCGGACCCGATGAGGATAACGGGAAACGGTTTGATCTTGTCTGTCTGGATCAGGGTCAGTGATTCAAAGAGTTCGTCCATGGTCCCGAAACCTCCCGGGAAGATTACGTAGCTCATGGCGTACTTCACGAACATGACCTTTCTCACGAAGAAGTACCGGAAATTGATGTGGATATTCGTATAGGGATTGAGTTTCTGCTCAAAGGGAAGCACAATATTCAACCCAACGGATTGCCCACCTGCTTCAAGGGCCCCTTTGTTCGCCGCCTCCATGATCCCAGGACCTCCGCCGGTTATAATGGAGAACCCTTCCCGGGCAAGCTGTCTGGCCAACTCCTCAGCCATGGAGTAGTACTTGTCCCCGGGTTTCGATCGTGCGGAACCGAAAATCGTCACTGCAGGTTCAAGGGAGGAAAGCGTCTCTATGCCGTCAACAAATTCCGCCATGATCCTGAACACCCTCCAGGATTCCTGGGGTCTTATCTGATCTATGACGTACTGTTCATTCCTCATCGCGTGTGCTCCTTACAGTGGGGAACATTCATTCCCTTTTATCGGCATCCATGCTATGAAAATGTATCCCGGCATGACCGATCTTCATATCCATACTACAAGTTCTTCAGACGGGCAACACAGCCCTCAGGAGATCATTGAGATGGCAAGGCTTCAGGGTCTTGCAGCCATCTCGTTTACCGATCACATGGACATTTCCTCCATACCGGTGGGACTGAAGTATGCAGCCCCATGCGCGTTCGACTTCTTTCCGGGTGTTGAGCTTTCCACCTGGTACGAGGGGAAGGAGTACCATCTGCTCCTGTACTGCTTCACTCCCGGTGAGACCACCCTCACTGAATTCCTCAGGGATTCCTGTTCGCGAATCTGGGATCATGCAGCGATCCTGATCGGACGGTTTCGTTCCCAGGGGTTTGATATCACCCGGGACGATGTGCGTTCCTGGGGGAAATCCGTCCCGACAGGAGTTTCATTCCTTGACGCACTGAAGAAGAGAAATGCTCACGACAGGAGACTCACGGAGTATCTCCACGGTGACAAGGCGTCATCTCCCTACCTCAATTTCTACCAGGACTTTTCTTTGACGGATCTTTCACATGGTCTGAATACCGTCCTGCCTGATCTTGTCCAGACGCTTGATCTTTTCCAGGAAAAAGGGATCCCCATTCTCGCCCATCCAGGAAAGATCAGCGAGGATGTCCTTGACAACTTGAAGGATCACGGTCTCCTCGGCGTTGAGGCCTACAGTTCGCACCACGATGAAGAGACAGCAGGCCATCTCGTGAAACTGTCGCGGAAGCTGGGGCTGCACATCAGTGCGGGATCTGATTTTCATGGCGAGCTGATCAAGCCGGGGATCCGTCTTGGCGCCGTCTCCGGTACTCCAGACCCTGAGCTGATCTCCCTGTTGAAAAGGCGAATGTCACCCTGGGCTTGATCACCCTGTTTCATCTCGAAAGGAAGACAATGGGTGGAGATCCCGGGTGAAGTCCTCGTGCTGATCCCTGTAGATGCGGGGTCAGTTCTCGAGAATGACCGGCTCCAGCATGATCACGAGTTCGTTGCTCTCAACACCCTTGATCTTCTGGCTGAAGAGATATCCCAGGTAGGGGATATCCCCGAGGATCGGGATTGACGTGCTCTCGTGTGTAATGTTCTTGCTGATGAGCCCGCCGAGAACCACGATGTCCCCGCTGCGAACCCTGATCTGCGTAAGCGCTTCCTCCAGATCCACGACGGGGAGCGTGTAGATGTTGTCACTGATGGAACGTTCCATCAGGTTCACGATTCTGCTCTTGATGGGGGTGATACTCAGATTCACCGAATTCGTATCAAGATCGATGTTGGGTACGACTCCAAGCATGATCCCGTCGAAGATGGACCCGATGGTCACTTCAGGCGTTGTGATGCTTGTCCCCCCCTCAGTCGTGGTCGTCGTGACTTTGATCTCCTGGATGTAGGAGCTGCTCGTACCGACACTGATGAGTGCTGGCTGACCATTTGTCACCCTCACGCGGGGGTTGGTGAGCACCTTCACGTTTCCGTACTCTTCCAGGGCGTTCATGACGGCTTCAAAGCCGTGCTTGTCCGATTGCACCTGGATCTCCAGGGCGGGAACGAGAGTGTCCGTTGGCAGTGCAAGTCTCTGCTGAATCGGATTGAAGACATAATCGCCGATGTTGCCATGGATGCTCGTCCAGTCAATGCCGTATTTGCTCTCGTCGTTCAGAGAGACTTCGAGTATCTTCGCTGTGATGACTACCTGGGCGTTATAAAATGTCTTGATCGTGGTGATATACGCATCGATCCGTTCGATGGCATCCCGCATGTCTCTGACCTCGAGAAACCCGAGGGCACGATTGATGGAATACGTCCCGTACCTGGTCATGCATGACTTGAGGACCTCATCGATCTGAGAATAGATGTCAGTGCTCGTCACCGGTGTTTTATCGTTGATGGAGAATTCACCGGAGAGTGGGGACTTTCCTGTATCACTCAACATCGTATTTCCCAGGACATCCCCTCCGACTGTGATTTTCGTCTCCTTCTGAGAGGAGAGGAAATTCAGGTGATATATCCTCGATTCCGTTGCCTTGACGAACAGAATCCCATCCCTGATTTCATAGAATACATTCAGGGATCTGACGAGGTTGTCCAGGGCGGTAGACAGTGGTGTATCGGTGAAGCCTAAGGATACCATGGGCAGCACGATGAGGTTATCGAGGGATTTCTCCTTTGTTTCATTATCTTCCTGATCCTGCTGGGAGGACTCCCCCTGCGGCGCAATCTTGTCTGTACTGATGAGCCGTGAGTCTATAACAAGGTCGAGTTCCGCACTCTCTGCTATGGCGCTGAACACATCACTGAAGCTCGCCTCGCGTGCGGTAAGCGTTATGATCTTCCCCTCCAGCGGGCTCGATTCGATGATCTCGACACGTTCCTCAGGAGCAATGTCACGTCTAGGGACAGGCGGGCTGGCTGTTGATTTCTCCTGTTCCAGGGAAAAATCCTCTTTCTTGATCAACTTGTCTGTGGTGCATCCAGAAAAGACAAGGACCGAACAGAGAACAGCGACAAGAAGGCACTTAATATACTTTGACATTGATGGTCTCCTTGCTTCCATCAGGGAATGTAAGGGTCACTGAATGTCTGTCGATGGAAGAGAGTTCGAATCCATCTCCGCTCTGACCGACTCTGAGTTTCTCCCCATTGATGATGCAGTAGGTTCCGGAATTGGACTCAACGATCAAGTTCACGGAGATATTCCGAGGTTCCGGGGCAGACTTTATGAATACGTCTCTGATGTGAACCAGTTCTGGACTGTGTTCCTTCTCAACCGTGAACAGACTCAGCTGATCCACATACGAGAGAAACTCAGGTTGTTCAAGGGTGACGTTTCTATCGTCGGTCAGTACAAGCGATGAGCTTACGCACAACAGGATCGCAATGAGGGGGGACGCGAAGAGAATCAGGATTCTTTTCTGCTTTATCATTGTTCGTTTTCTCCCAGTTTGAAACCCTTTACCGCCAGGCTGATCCCCGATGGAGTGCTTTCGATAGTGGCTTTATCAAGGAAAAAGAGCCCCTGTGAATAGGTTGACATGATCTGAGAGAACAGTCTGGCTATGTCGTGATCACTGAGTACGATCTCATAGTCGACCGTTGTCTCTCGGTCATGGGAAAGAGTAAACAGCCTGTTGCTGTACTCTTTGATGGCATCTATCTTCTCAGCATATACCTTCCTGTCTTCCGCCATGGCGAGGATCGTCTGGAGCCTGGAACGGTTGTACCGCACCTCAATGTCGGTAAATCGGTAGTAGGAGTACGACGCGCTCAACAGGAGTGCGCTGATAACACCGAGAAAGATTGATATCCTATAGAATCTCATGGCTGGTCTCACATGTAATGGTAAACTGGGCGTTTGTCTCCGTGTGAGAGAACGTGGCATTGGTCACGGTGTATATCTTCTGGATATTCGTGAGATAGGAGGCAAAGAGCGTCTTGGAGAGAGGGTATGGTGATTCTATGACACCATCGACCACCACTGTCAACGAGTGCCTCTCGAGAGATCGGGAGTGCTGCGTCTGCGATGGAATGATCCGTGCCTCCTGGCCTGTCTCTCCTTCCGGGCGGATTACCTCGATCTTTCTGAGAAACATGTCGTGGGGTACATCCTCTGACAGAGCGCTCAGGATCAGGTGAAGTTTCGGTTCTGACTCGAAATCCTTGTAGGTTTCCATGATCTTGTTGATGTTTGAGAAATCAACTTCTTTGCAGAGGGCGAGGTAATCGTGTTCAAGGGTCTTGAGTTCCCGAATGCTCTTCTCATGAGCCTCATTCATCTCGACCTGGAGAATTTGGGCAGTTGAGGCATTTCGTATTGCCAGGGAAAGCAGAACTGCGGATGTAGCCAGCAGGATGACGGAGACGACCATGGAAATCCTCGCATACCTGATGAGTCGCTTGGTCTGCCTGTGCTTCTCGGGTGTGAAGTCATACCGTGTGGTCATGGCGGTACCGGTGAGGATCAGGTTCCATGTAGGACTGTCACCGGACGGATCGAACTGCACTGGTTCAATCTGGATACCATGCTCAGAAAGCTTCTCGATGCTGACTTCTCCGACCCCGATCTTGAAGATGCACCCGACGGCTTCGTGGTAGGAATTTTTCAGCAGGGAAATCATCTCGTGGATCCCTGAAACGGTATCAGACAGCAGATCAAAGGATTCAGCAGCGTAAATGGTGATCAGGTAATAGATCAGACCTTCTTTTGAGGCGATGATACGGACAAACCGCGTATCTTCATACACGCTGACCACCATGTTCTTGTCGATCTGTGCCACGGCCGATGCAATAGCTGCCTCGATTGGGCAGAACATATCCACCACGGATTCATTCTCGTCGAGGACCCCGATCTTGTTGATTTCTCGTGTGGGGGTGGCGATGTAGGAGAAACGGGCCCGCGCTTCATCGAGGTCATGCAGTTTGCAGTAAGCGACCCGGTACTCTTCCTTGAACAGGCCTGTCTTGTCAACACTGGACTTTATATGTGCCGTGGTTGCCTCTTGGCTCACGCTCGTAAACTCCCCGACATCGGCATAGACAGATCGAGGCGAGAAACACGCCTTCAGGGGTCGTACCTTCCTGGAGATTTTCGTGAGCGCAGTGGAAGTCAGGTCCCGGATATCTCCGAGGTCGACTGTATCCCTGCTTTTCCGGAAGGGAGCCAGATAATGTTCATCTTCACCGATAATGAGGGAAAACCCGTTTTTCCGATAAAAGCTCATTCCCACTGTTTACGCCTGCCCTTTCCCGTGACCGGAATTTTCTGGCAGCAGCATACCTCTGTGATCGTGTATTCGGATTTTCTGAAAGATTTCTTTATGATTCATTCTTCGAGTGTTCCGTAGAGATAGGTAAGGCTCACAGCATGCAGGATATCGTCGTACCCTGACGAATACGGTGCGCCCGGTGGTGCAAACTGGTTGTCGTCGTGGATGTCGATTCTCCCGTTGCTGTTGTCATCGTTGGGACTGTCCGCACTGAGATTCTCTCCCGAAGAGAGGACGATGAAGGCGGCCTGAACGCTTCCGCTGTCGCAGAACAGATCCGGGGTATGGGTCCCGGTGATCAGTTCGCTCAGGTGGGCCTTGAACTCATCAATGTCCGCTGTTTCCGTAAGATATGGATCAACTGCGTAAAACAGGGTCTTCTGGTATACGTCGTTGCCTCGTATGCCAATGGCAGCATACGGCAGATATCCGCTCAGTCGCCCGCTGGATTCGACGCCATTTTCGCTGCTGGCTGCATAGGGAAGTCTGCCCGATGCTGTGGCATACCCGACCAGTGCAGTCCTCACCTCCCTGACCAATACCCTGTTCTCTTTGAGTTTGTTCTGTTTTACAAGCAGAGGAAGGAGTTCAGCGCCCATTCCGATGAGAAGGCCTACAAGAACAAGGACAAATGCGAATTCGATCAAGGTGAAGCCCTTTCTGCCATGCTGAATGGCCGGAGAGCACACCACCTGTGGTTTTGTGAAACGGTGTCCCATTCTACCCTCCGCCGAGTTGAGATATGAGATCATAGACCGGGCCGATGAGCGATATGATGATAAAGATGAACAGGCCCCCGGATATTACCATGACCACCGGCTCGATCATCTTCCCCATGACCTCGACGAACCGTGATGTCCGTTCCTGATATGTCAGGGCGAGGTAATCCAACCTCTGATCCAGGGTTCCGGTCTTCTCCCCCACGCTGATCATTTTGAGGGTAATGGCATCGAAGAACTGTGTCCCCCGAAATGCCTCCAGGAGAGAGTCTCCCCTGTTCGTGGCATTCATGATCTGGAGAATGATGTTTTTGATCATGGGATTTTTCAGAATTGAGGCAAGCACGTCGAGGGATTTTGTAAGTGTCACCCCTGCGTGCAGCATCAGTGACATGTTGGAAAAAAAGATGGTCAGAGAAGAATACTTCAGAAGTTCCCCAACCACAGGAATTTTAAAGCAGATTCTGGCAAGCAGGAGTCGTGTTCTTTCGAATCGACGGAGGAGCATCATCAGAAAGGTGCAGAGAACAAGAATGAAGACAAACACATACCAGTACTGTCTTGAGAGTTCAACGAACTGAACGAGGCTCACCGTGATATCAGGCAATTGTACGTCAATGTCATGAAATGTCGCCACGAGACGAGGCAGTACGAAAAACAGCCAGAACAGCATGACGCACAGCATCGCGCTGATCACGAAGGCAGGGTAGATCAGCGCACGTTTCACCTGGGAGACGATGGTATCAACTTTTTGAAGGTGTTGGGCTGTGTTCTTCAGTGCATCCGTAATGGTTCCGGTCTCCTCGCCGATGCTGCAGAAGAACACGAGCATGTCCGGGAAGACTGTTGGCTGTGCAGCGAAGGCCCCGGAGAGTGATTCTCCCCGTGAAACCTGTCGGATGACTTCCTCGAGGGATGTCTTGAGTCGCTTGACCTTGATGGTTTCCTTTATGCTTTCCATGGAATCCAGCAAGGGAAGGCCGCTGCCGATCATGGATGCAAGCGATTCACAGAACTCTGCAATCTCGAGCCGCTGTATCCTCGGGCTGAGAGAGGTCATCAGGGTATCATACAGGGAGAAGCGTTTCTTCCGGTAGCTGACAAGGGTGAGTTCCTGTGAGTGGAGCAGTTCGAGCAGATCACGGACACTTGAGAAGTGACCTTTCGAGCTGATCAGAATTCCATCCCGTGTCTGGGCACAGTAGGTATAGATCATCTGAGAACCCTTCGGGCCTCCACGAAACTGGTTCTCCCGGAGAGGATCTTCCGGGCACCGTCTCCCACGAGGGTATACATTCCCTCCTCTATGGCCTTTTCCTTGATTTCGAAGGGGTGTGCCCCTCCTGAGATGAGGCGCTCAACTTCTTTTGAAACGACAAGGATCTCAGCAACCATGAGTCTTCCCAGGTACCCGGTTTTCAGGCACCTCGGACACCCGACGGGTGCATACACTTCCGTTCCTGGTTGTATCCCGAAGATCCTGTGTTCCTCTTCACCAGAGGCATAGGGTTCCTTGCAGAAAGGACAGAGTGATCGAACGAGCCGCTGGGCAATGACACACAACAGGGACGAGGAGATCATGAAATCCTTCATGTCGAGATCCTTGAGCCGAGGGATAGCACCGACCGCGTCATTTGCATGCAGTGTTGACAGGACAAGATGACCGGTCTGAGCAGCCCTGAGGGCCATGGTGGCAGTATCCTTATCCCTGACCTCTCCGATGAGAATCACATCCGGGTCCTGTCTCAGGAATGCCCTGACCGCGCTGGAAAAGGTATATCCTGCCTTTTCGTTGACCTGTGTCTGCCTGATGAGGGGGAAGCGGTATTCGATGGGGTCTTCCACGGTTACGATATTCTTCTCAATGGAATTTATCTCCCTGAGTGCCGCGTAGAGGGTCGTCGTCTTTCCTGAACCGGTGGGCCCGGATACAATGATCATCCCGAAGGGTTTCAGGAGGGTATCCGTTATCGTCGTGATGTCTTCCGGGTCCAGCCCCAGGTTTTTCACGTTATAAAGCTCTTCAGAACTGGACAGGATTCTCATGACCATGTTCTCTCCGTGTGAGACCCTCAGTGTTGAAATACGAACATCATAGGTTTCATTGAGGAAACCAAACGACAAACGGCCGTCTTGGGGCTTCCGCTGTTCAGAGATATCCATGTCGGCCTTGACCTTGATGGTGGAGATGATCCGCTGGTGAACCTCAATCGGGAAGGTATAGAACGGGTAGAGAATGCCGTCTATCCGGTAGTGAATCTGTGTGGTCTTGTTGGTTGGGGTGATATGGATGTCGGTGGCGCGTGAATTGATGGCGGACATCATGAACAGGGTGAAGAGTTTCTCTGTATCCACGTCATGGGGGCTGTGCCTCGAGTGCTCAAGCTGTTCGTGGATTTCATCTTCGATGGGATGTTCGAGGAGGTAGTAGTCCTTCTCGATGTGGTTTCTGATCTGGGAGGATGATGCAGCCACACACCGTATGCGTTTCTTGGCGATTCTGGACGTGAGATCCAGCAGCTTCGAATTGTCCGGTTCACTGGTTGCTACGATCAGGGTCGTATCCTCGATGCCCACGGGAAGCAGTGAATTGTCCCGGGCAAACTGGACAGGCAGCGATATGAGGGCCTCCTTTGGTGGAGTGAAGTTCCTCAGTTCCAGAAAATCGATCCCGCTCTGTTTTGCAATGGCCTGGGCGAGTTCTGTCTGGGTGACAAGACCAAGACGAAGCAGGATATCGCCCACTCGTTCACGCGTCGCCTTCTGTTCGATGAGGGCCAGACCGATCTCTTGATCACGGATAATCCCCTCTTCCTTGAGTAGATCGCCTATACGTTTTCGTTCCATGGATATACCCTCTCCCTCTGGAGCTCAGATCGGCTTCGGGGGATCAGAACTTTATACAATTGAACTGTTGATGCGGATGAACTGGACATGGATCACGGGTTTGTGAACCGGGCTGGAAGTCAGACCAGGCAGGAGTGGGTCATTCACAAAGCACGGACAGGGCACGGGGAACTACCCGTGCCCTGTCTTTTGTCACACCTGGAGGTGGGAGATCTGTCTGCTACATTCGCCAGTATACAACCTTGGCTCCTGTGTTGGTGTATGCGCTGCTGGCCCTGACGGATCCGGAATTGTACACCCCGTCGTCGTACTTCCTGTCAACGAGTTCAGCGATATCATACGGGACGTCGTCCAGCCACACGCAGTTGGACTGGAGTGGAGCATACCATTCAATCCGGAGCCAGCTCCCGAACGGATGGTTGGGGACATCGTTTGCAGTACCCGAATAATTCCCGTTGATGATTTCTGCAAGGACGAGATCCTCGAACAGGTACCACCTCTCGTTTCCTGTTATCTGGCCGTTTGCGTTTCCGTTGTGGGTGTCATTCCTGGGTGCATTCGTCAGGTCCTCATCGCCGGGATATACGGCATATTTGTCATAGAATGCATAGTAGGCGGCTGTCATTGACTCCTTCTGGTTCACAAGTTTTTTCACCTTTGCATTCTGGATGAGTGCCTCTCCCTTGAGCACCCCGGTGATCAAAAGACCGATGATCACCAGCACAAGCGCAAGCTCCACCAAGGTAAAACCATGTTTCTGGGCCTTTCTGGATCGTTCCATTATACGCCTCCTTGCGTGAATATATTCTGTAGGTGCCTATTCGGATTTTGATTCCTCGGACTTTAATTGCTCAGATTGTGGCGGGGGAATTTCTGCGTGAGGGATGACCTCGTGACGAGTTCCCAACCCGGAATCGAGAATGGAAAATCCTCTTTTCTCTCGTGGGAGTCCCTGCGAACACCGATGGAGAGAGATATTCCTTAACGAGATTTTACTCGCTGACTCCACAGAGCCGTGTGCCAATGCCTTGCCACGTGATCCCTTTCAGAGATGAAATATCTTCTGTGTGGATGTGCCCTTCCCAGGAGATGTATTCCAGGAGAGATTCCTCCAGGACGATAAGTGGACCGAAGGATCTGCCCGGAGAAATGTCCTGTGAAGCGAGAATCTCTCCGGTAACGGCATCGAGCACCTTCATCCATGTCCTGCCGGTATCGATGCCCCCACAGGGTGCATCTTCTTCCCACAGAGATACATAGAGTTTTCCATCCATAGCGATCGTGCTGAAATTCAGCCCATTCTCGATTGGTACGGACCAGTGCATCCCCTCGCACGTACAACAGCACAGAGCGGACTCAGAGAGTGCTATGATCGTGGGCCGTTTCCTCCAGGTGAAGGTGCACATGTCGAAAATGGGCCCACCCAGGGAAGTGACCAGAATCTGTTCAAGATTGAGATCCTGGTCAAGGACATAGATGAGCCCCGAATGTGTTCCGGCAAGGATCTTTCCCCAACACGGATCATAGAGCAGTGAGGTTATGGTATGGGTGGTAGAAAACTCGCAGAGGAACGCGCCCGTAGGAAGGGTCATGGACGTGATGCTTCCCTGGTCTGCAACGTATACACACGAGAGGGATGCGTCCACGAGATCACCCCGCTTCATCCAGGTGATTTCCGGACCATCTCTGATGCAGGATATCATCCCGGAAGAGTTTGGTCCCGCGATGATGGTTTCGTGTCTCACGATGGTCTTTCCACCGACGCCCCTGATCATCCAGGGTATGGTCAAAGTCGGCACATCGATCCTGAAAAGACAGTCCTGCAGCGTGGAGCACATCAGGGACGAGTTGTACATGGACACAGCCGATACCGGGCCCTGGACCGCAAGAGGAGGCTCCGGACAGAGATGAGGGGGAGTGATCTCGTCCAGTCTGTAGCAGGGGAATATGGTATGGATCACCCAGGGTGGATCAAACCTGGAGTGTCTGTTCAGGAGAGTCAGGCTTCCCTGTGCAGGAGGGGTTCTCATCTGGGTCACGAATGCCTCATCAGGGACGAGATTCTCCCGTGTCGGCATAAAACTGCCACTGCCCTTGAGGGCAACAGCTCTCAGGAATGCGGTGTCTGGCCCGATGGTGTGCACATGAATCCCGATGCTCGATGCATAGGCGGACACATCATCGAGGCACCGTGATCCGGCGCCGGGAATGTGCGTGTCCAGTACATCTCCATCATGGTCGAAATCCTGCAGCCAGGGTGGAAGGTGCCCATCATTCAGGCTGATTCCATCTGTGAGGAGAATAATGTGCTTCTCTTCTGCACAATCACCTGGGAATGCCCCAGTGAGAGCATAGAGGGATTCAGCCAGTCGGCAGTCAGCCTCTGAAGGGTGGATGTCGTTCAGGGCATTCAGCATATCGTCTCTTTTCCGGGTAAATCCTCCTTTGATGCCACATGAGACCGTGGCCACGGCGACATCGCAGGCATCCAGTTCGTCGAGAAGGGATTTTGCGCAGGAATAGACCCAGGTCCATCTGGGCATGGCCCCTGTGAGTCCATCTGCAGGGGGTGCCCTGAATGAGGCATTTCCATGGCTTCCCGGAAAACAGGTACCACTGGGAATAGAATGAACTGTTTGAATGTCTTCGACACTCCATACCCGGATGATTTCTCCTGTGGGACGCAGGAGATAGGTCCCCTGTGGGTCATACTCCATCCAGCTCGCTGAGTTCATGGTAGTGCAGTCATCGATGAGCAGGATGATGGATGTTCGTGCATGGGAGAGCAGTGCATCGTTTGTGACGATCGCAGGCTGTTCTCTCAGGGTTACCCTCCATGAGGCGGATTGTCTCTTCCCCCATGTCGTGAGACGGACCTCGGTGGAAAAAACCCTGTGATCCCACCCTTCAGGTGCTTCAAGAACAGACTGGGTGAGTGTCGGAATAGACTGACCAACACTGGGTTGATGGGTGGCCTTCAGTATCGAGGAGAACGCGTTTGTCGTCTTCATGTGGTGGACGAGTATGGACGTTGATGCCATGACTGTTGCCTGGATGATGACGATGAAGATCAGTGCGTAGATGAGGACCCAGCCGCACTTATCGGATGGGTTGCGTAATAGTGATCTCTTTGTGTATTCCATTGTGACTCGCCCTCATACTGACGGTCAGTTTCCCGGTCTCCAGCAGAGCTTCAAATCCCACGATAGCCTCAGCAAGAAGCTGTGCATTCCGGTACAGACCATCAGGTCTCAGTTCATAGTGAACAGCGGGAACGACACGGAAATCAAGACCTGGTTCTGCCTCTGTTGTCAGGCGGAGAACGCAATCTCCTCGTGAATAGGTATGAGATATCACATACGGACCGCTGTCTGTGATGATTCCCAGATCAGCCCAGTAATCCGGAATTGTATCATGATCGATGTCGATGGCGTCAAGAGTCATGGAGTGCGTGTCCACTGCTCTCACAATGGAAAAATATGGCGGGGCCAGGGAGTCGGAAAGGTGCAGTCCAGGATGCTGAGACGTCCGGGGAGGTCCGGCGATGAACAGATTGTGTGGGGTGAATGCAACCCTGAGGTCTTCGGGCAGCAGATACCCGCACTGGATGAGATCCCGATTCAGCTCAACGATAGCTGAACGGAGAGACTGGGTACAATACCAGCTATCCCGTATCTCTCGATGGGATTTCTCCGTTACACTGTTGAGGCTGTACAAGGCGAGAATAAGAACCGACGACGCAGTAATAGCGAGCAGCAGCTCGACAAGACTGACCCCTTTACTCACGTACACACTCCACTACATCATTTCAAAGAAACACACGTACTGCTCCAGTGCGTTTCTGGATACAATAATAAGGCCTCCGATGCCGGGGTCAAGGGGTGGAACTCCACAATCGTGACCGTGTGCACGCGTACGCATGGCAGATGGTGATTCTTTGGACGAACAGGCTGCACCTTCCCTGTAAAATGGCAATAGACAAGGTGATGATATCTTGATAATACACCTGAACAATCAGCAAATCGAGAGGCCTTATGGGAAATCGTGGAAATACGGCCATAGTCATCATCCTGGTCATTGCAGTTGCCTTTGCCCTGTTTCTGAGTGTCCCCCTCGGGGGAAGCATCGGACTCCTCAGGGAGGCGACCATATCCTTCATTTTCAGGAAACCCCCCCGGTTCATCTCGCTTGAGGTCAATGTGGATGGAGCACCCCAGACAGTAAAGCCTGGCGAGGCATTGAAGATAAAGGGCGGAGAGGCCATCATCATAACCAAGGTGAATGCAAACACCTTCTTTGATTCTTATCTTACGGCAGATGTCGTGGGTTTTGGAAAGGGCAATGACCTGCATGAACCCATTGATACGGATGAGATCAGAAAACAGATCATCAGTGCCGGCATCCGCTCGGTACCCATCGATGTCTCCTATATCGATCACAATATTGCCAGGGTCCCCCTTGAGATAGATCTCTCTGAGAAGGACTTCCAGAACCGCTTAGAGGAAGCAGAGAATCCCGATGACAAGATCGCTATTCTCAAGGCTGCGCACGCGAATTTCCCTGAGAATCCAGGATTTCTGGACATGCTTGATACGTTATTGTCCGACAAAGAAGACTATGAGACACTCGTGGCTCTCTACCGGGGGGTTGTTGAGAGAGATCCCGGCAATATGACAGCGTTTGCGAATCTCTCAAGATACTACATAAAGCTCGGCATGATGGAAGAGGCCATGGCAATGAGCCAGAAGATCGTTGAATCGGGGAGTCCAACGTCAGTCACCTATCGGAGGATGGCCTACATTGCGGGACAGCAGGGTGATTTCAACAACCGAGTTGAGTACCTCAGGAAAGCCCTTGATCTCGATAAGGGGAATGATTCTATTATCCTCGACCTGGCTAAGACCTATGAGCAGGCAGGGAAACATGAGGAGGCTCTCGAAATCTACCGCTCGGCATCAGAATCTGCTCGGGACAAAGAGATTCTTATCCCTGTGATCGAGGATGCCCTGAAGAAGAAGAAGTATAAAGAGGCTGCCTCTCTCCTGAGGCGGTATGTGGAGTTTTATCCCGATGACAAGAACGCCTTTGCACAGCTGGGTATGGTCATGGGGAAGCTTGGAGATGCAAACGGGCAGATCACCTATTACAAAAAGGCCGTGGACCTTTCGCCCAAGGATCCTGTATTACTGTTTAATCTCGGGGTTGCCTACGAGAAGTCGGGGAACTTGAAATCGGCCCTGAACTCCTTCGAGCAGGTACTTCAGGTAAAGCCCTCCGATCAGGATTCTCTGAATCGAGCAGCAGGGATCTCCCTGAAGCTGAACCGGTTCAAGAGTGCCTACGGATATTACCAGGCCCTGATTAAAACAGGGAACAAACCTGAATACTTTAAGGGGCTCGTCAGTGCCGCAGTAGGGTTGAAGGATCACGACCGGATCATCGAGGCCTGTACGCTCTTCCTCAAGAAAAACAGGGATTACGATGTGGCCGTCACCCTGGCATATGCCTATGAGTCACGTGCGGCCAAAAAACAAGGACGCGACCGTGCAGATGATCTGAGTGCTGCACTCGATGCATACAAGCTTGCCTTAAAGATCAACCCCGATTCAAAGGTGGCCAAGGAAAAGATCCCCGAACTCAGGATCGAGACCATCAGACTCAAGAAGGGTATCCAGTAGATATCCCTTTACCCTGAAGCAGGCTCTGTAGTATCCGGAGTGTATTCATGCGCAGAAGATATGCCATCGGAGATATTCATGGGTGCCTGAGCAAGCTCGATGAACTTATCTCAAAGATCGATCCAGGGACAGGAGACACCCTTATCTTTCTGGGGGATTATCTGGACAGGGGGACTCACTCGAAAGGCGTGGTCGAATACCTCATTGCGCTCTCTTCAGAGGCCAACTGCATATTTCTCAGGGGCAACCACGAGGATATGTTGTTTGAGTTTCTGGAATATGGAACAAACATGGGGCTCTACTTTGCCAATGGGGGGACCAAGACCATTGAATCCTATCTTGGTGGTGAACCCTTTGTTTCCCACGACCAGGTAGCACGGGCCATCCCAGAATCCCACAGGGATTTTTTTGCCAAGCTCGACTGGTATCACGAAGACGATGGCTACCTGTATGTGCATGCCGGGGTGAAACCCTCGATTCCCATTCACCTTCAGGACACGCATGACCTTCTCTGGGTCCGGGATGAGTTCATTTTTTCCCCGACAGGTCTTGCCAAGAAGGTGGTGTTCGGACACACGCCTTTTTCCCGCCCCATGGTGAAAGAGGACAAGATCGGGATCGACACGGGGGCGGTCTACGGTGGCGTGCTCACTGCTGTTCAACTTCCCCAGGAGACGTTCATTCAGAGTTCGTAACCACAGGCTTGGGCTTGTCTTGTCCATGGGCATTGTTCTATATGGACACCATGGCCAAAGACTACTACCGGATCCTGGGTCTTTCCCGGGAAGCTACCTCGCACGAGATCAAAAAGCGGTACAGAAGCTTGGCGATCAAGGTTCATCCTGACCTGAATCAGGGATCTCCGGATTCAGCTCAACAGTTTAAAGAGATTACCGAGGCCTATGGCGTACTTATCGATCCTGAGAAGCGGAAGCGATATGATTCTGATTTCGCCCGGAGTTTCGAGCAGGAGAAAGTCTTCGAAGACGTCTTTGCCCGCAGAGAATTCCGTGATGTCTTTGATGACCTGCCCCTGAAGAAGGAGTGGATTGAGAAGATCCTGAACATCAGCAGGGTGTTCGTGTACGAAGCCCTCGTCTACGGTGGACGGCCACGGGACATCATCAGGAGGGGTCTCATGAGGATGGCCATCGAGGGAGCCCAGATGATGTTTCACGGCGTCATGGATATCCACGAAAAGATATCGATACCCCCGGAAGTGGCCATGCGCGGTGGTCAGATCACCATTGAATACAGACCAGGGATCAGCACCAGGAGAATACGCGTGAAGATACCTCGCACAACCCGACCTGGAACGGTATTGAAGGTACAGGGCATGGGGAGAAGGAATCTGATGAAAAGGGCCGGGGATCTCTATTTACACGTGGACATTGATTCATTGTAGACGACGATCTGATTCTTCCCGTGCACCTTTCCCCAATACATTGAAAGATCGGCAAGGCGCAGCAGTTCATTGTGGTCGGTCGTATCCCGAGGAAAACTCGCGAGGCCGATGGTTACACTGACACCCAGAGAGGACTCAACGGTCGAGCAGATTCTTTGAGACACGATCAGTGATTCGTCCACTGATGTCTCCGGAAAGATGATGACGAACTCCTCACCACCATACCTGGCGAGGATATCACAGTTTCTGGTGTTATGTCTGAACACGTGGGCGAGACGCATGAGTAATTCATTGCCTTCCTCGTGCCCCTTCGCATCATTGTACTTCTTGAAATCATCGATATCGATCATGGCCAGAGAGAGGGTCCGTCCGTACCGGAGATGTCGTTTCACCTCTGTCTTCAGGACTGAGATGAGATGCCTGAAATTATGAAGCCCCGTGAGTTCGTCTGTCCTTGACAGGTTCTTGTAGTACGCTGCAAGTTCAGCCTCTTCTTTGAGTCTGGACTCTTCAAGGATCCGTTTGATGGTCAGGTGGAGATGATCCAGCAGGATGGGCTTCGTGATGAAATCAGATGCCCCGAGCTTCATGCACTCCACGGCATCCCTGATTGTTCCATACCCGGTGATCATGATCACCTGGATGTGGGGGCGGATCTTCTTGATGACCTTGAGCAGTTCAGAACCTGTCATCCCCAGGAGATGGAGATCCACTATGGCGATGTGAAACCCGTTCTGCTGAACGAGGTGAACGGCCTCTTCCCCGCTGATGGTGGACACGATATCCAGGCCTTTTTCCTCAAGGTACTCGGAGATTAGATCGAGGGTCTCCTGTTCATCATCAACGATGAGTACTCGTATCTTCTTGTTTGAAAGTAACTCAGCCATGTTCTCGATCTTCCAACGCACTCTACATGAAAATGCTACATGTATCCACTGGTAGTGCTCATGGTATATTAACGGATTATTCCCATCCTTTCATGAGGATAAAATTCACACGCTCCGGCAAATGAACAGAACGTCCCCCCCCCGTGACGGTATCTCGTTGACCTTTTTCCGAGGTCAACTTCCCGGATCAGGGTGGTTTTTGTCTCCAGACCGGGCGGCAGGCGGGGAGGATCCATGAGAGGCCCTGCGATGGAAGGAGGTTGAGAGCACGGGGTTACCGTGGCATGCAGTGTGATTTTCTCTCAAGATATTCATGAAAAAAACCGTTACCATAGTCCATGGAAGTGGACTATCTGCCTTCCCGGGTGGAACAACACATAGACAGCATTCCCACGCTGGAATCGAGCAGGATGAGGCTCTTCAGGGCGATTCAGGACAACGGAGCGAATCTGGAGCACATCGAGCACATCATCTCCTGTGATCCAGCGATTGCGGCCAAGGTGATGAAACTTGCGAACTCTTCTTTCTACAGGCACGCAAGCGGTCATGTTGGTATGCAGCAAGCGCTCCTCACCATCGGGCTCGAAATGGTGAAATGCATCGCCCTGTCCATGGCTGTAATCGAGACCTTCGAATCGGACACCGATCTTTTCAAGACGCTCTGGCGGCACTCCCACGCAGTGGCGCTCACGGCCTCCTCACTGGGGAAAACCAAAGGTGAGCGGGAATGGCTCTTCACGGGGGGGCTTCTGCACGACCTGGGGAGAATGGTGTTCTTGTGCAAAATGCCGAAGGACTACATTCCATTGTATGAGTGTGAGCATTCCTGGCCGGATATCGGGCTGGAACAGGAAGTGTTCCTGACTGACCACGCAAGGGTTGGCGGCATCTTGTCCAGAAAGTGGCATTTCCCTCCCGAGATTGTTGATATCATTGCATATCATCATATGCCGAAGGATAGGACCTCAGCTCTTGTGTGCCTCACGGATCTGGTCATAACCTGTCTCGAACGGGGTCTTTCTCCCGATATTCAAGGGCATGCAGCCATGCTTTCCCGCTTCCTCACCTCGGAGTACAAAGATCTTGTAAATGCCATAGGACAACGGTATAACACCAATATTTCCATTGTTGAAAATCTTGGGTAAGGGGCAGTGGGATTGCCGTGAAGGATCTATGGTCTGAACAAGATACCTCAGCCGAACTATCCTCATCCCGTGAAAAAATTCTCCTGGATCTTCTTGCGAAGGCTACTGATTTCTATGAGGATACCATAGGGATCCTCTCAAGCATTTTCGAGTTTACCGAGTGTGTTCGAAGAGGTTCTCCGGAGAGAGAGTTCTACGCCACCGTGGTGAAGGTTCTCATCGAGGAATCCCGGTGCGAAAATGCCTCGATTTTCCTGGTGGAGGGAGACGAGGTGGTCTTGAAAGCAGCAGCCGGCTCCCACACCGGTGAAGTGAACGATCGGGTGTTCATGAAGCTCGGCGATGGAGTTGCAGGCAGGTGCGCCATGGAAGGCAGATCAATCCTGGTCACCGATACAGGAGAATGCAATTTCTTCAAGGAAATCTCACGAACAAAGGTGATCATCGGATCCATGCTCTGTGTCCCCATCATGGAGTCTTCGAGAACGATCGGCGTGATAAACCTCTCCCATTCACAGAAAGATTTCTTCAGTATTCACTACGTCAGGGTGTTCGAGCTCCTGGGTCTCCTTCTCGGGCAGATGTTCACGTTGATCCACCTCTATGATCTGTTTCAACGCAATAACACAGGCCTCAGGGAACTCCTCGACGAGAAGGACCAGAGCCTCCGAGACATCACCGAGCGATATAAGACCATCGTGGATGCCTCGGACGATATGATTCTTGTCATGGATAATGACCGGCTCGTCTTCATCAATCACGCCCTGAAAAAGATGCGTGAGAAACCCCCGGCAAGCCTTGACGATGTGTTTGATCATGAGTCGAAAGAGCAGCTGCTCTCTCACGCGCTCTCTCTTGAGCCAGGCCAGACCAGGGAATTCGAGATGAACCTTACCATTGCTGATTCAACCGGCAAGATCGTCCAGGTTTTTCTGAAACGAATGGAGGCAGACCAGGTCGTTGTCATTATCAGGGACATCACAACGAAACGGAAGATCGAACAGAAAACAATGCAGACGGAAAAGCTCACCTCCCTTGGATTGCTCACCTCGGGCATTGCCCATGAATTGAACAACAAACTCACGCCAATCCTTGGGTTTGCTGATCTCATAGATGCCGCCAGTCTTGATGAACAGGACCGGAAGAGGTTGTCCATCGTTGTCAACTCTGCGAATGCAGCCAAGAACATCGTAGAGTCTCTCTTAATATTCTCACGGAACAAGCCCCCGGAAAAGAGCGTTTTTGATCTTCGTGAGGTCATCGGCAGGGCTGTGAATCTCTATACCCCCATCATCAAGAAGCGCGGGATCATGATCGTTCACGAGGATACCCAGGAGCCGCTCTTGGTCCGTGCAGACATGAACTGCATAGAACAGGTTCTCGTGAATTTCATCAATAACTCCATCGATTCGATTGGCGAGCATCAGGGGACCATCTGGATACGATCATTCCTGAGAGATGAGTTTGTTCAGGTCAGTATCGAGGACACGGGCCCGGGAATACCGGATGAAATCATGACGAAAATCTTTGACCCCTTCTTCACGACAAAACCCAAGGACAAGGGTACCGGACTTGGGTTGAGTATCTGCCACGGCATTATATGCGACCACAAGGGAGAGATCTTCCTCGAAAATACCAGGAACGGTGCCATGGCGACATTCCGGATTCCCGCCGTGGTTCAGGGTGAAGAACGGGTGCAACCCACGCAACCTGACCTGATCGCACCTTCCGGCCGAGAGGAATATGTCGAGGTGCAGGCCGTGATCATGGTCGTCGAGGATGAAGAGGATCTTATGGATCTGATGGTGGATACCCTGAGTCCGGACTATACGGTCAAAACATTCGCCAATGGGCAGATGGCGTGCGACCATCTCCATGAGTATCCCTGGGGACTCATCATATCCGACCTGCGGATGCCGGTCATGGATGGGATGGAGCTGTACCGTGAAGCAATCAAGAAGTATCCCGATCTCAAAGGACGCTTTATGTTTATCACCGGTGACACCTATGATTTCCAGGTCAAGGAATTTCTCGAAGATACTGGCGTGGCATATCTGAGGAAGCCTTTTCGGATCAATGAACTGAGGGATGTCGTGCGGAAGAAGGTGCAGTGCAGGGTGTTGGCGGAGTGACCAGAAAACGGATCCTTGTCGTCGATGACGAAGAGATCATACGCTACTCACTGAGAACAATCCTTGCCAGCCACGGATTTGAAGTGGACGAGGCATCTTCGGCAGAAAAGGCTCTGGATCTCCTCTATGAGAAGAAGTACCATCTTGTTCTCACAGACCTTGTTCTCGAAGGGATGGGTGGACTCGATCTTCTAGAGACGATAAAGGTTATCTCCCCGAAAACCCTGGTGATCGTCATAACGGGGTATGGGTCTCTCAAAACCGCAATCGCCGCCCTCAGGCTGGGTGTCTACGACTACCTGCTCAAGCCCTGTGATGAAAACGAGCTTGTCTTGAGGGTGGAACGCGCCCTGGACATGCAGCAGTTCGGCAGGGAACAGAAACGACTTCAGGAACTCAGCGCCATCACCAAGACAACGGTCACCCTCTCGGACAAGATCAACACCCCGTTGAATGTCATCCTTGCGCATATCGAGATGCTGCAGCTTAACCCTGATCTCGAGGGAAGTGAAAAGGTGCAGACAACCCTCAAGGTCATGGAGGAACAGATCTTCAAGATCAAAGAGGTTATGGACAAGCTCGCTAAAATCACGCGTGCACAGACAACGGAATATACGACGATCCGTGACTATGAAATTATTGATTTGACTTCTGAAAAGGGCGATGATTAACCTAAGGAATATCCTGATCGTGGATGATTCACACCATTTGAGTCAGGTGATTGCTGATTTTCTCGGCATGCAGGGATACCACGTGCATGTCGCCCATGATGGGATAGAAGCACTGAGAAGTATGAAAGAAAAAAAGATGGATCTCGTGGTAAGTGATATTCACATGCCGAATATGGATGGATTCACCCTGATGAGCGAGATAAAGAGCAGATACCCGAAGATGCCAGTCATCCTGATCACCGGATTCAGTATCTCCGAGGCCAAGAGGATGGCATTTGAAAAAGGTGCGGATGCCTTTTTGCCAAAACCGTTTCTTTTGAAAGATCTCAAGGCTGCTATAGACTCAGTTTTCATGTCGGTTGAATAGTATCTGGAGTACAACAGGAGGAGAAGCTCATGAAAAAGACCCTTGTCAAAAAACCCCAAAGGATTCTGTGCTATATCGATTTCGGGAAGCACAGTTCGTACCTGGTGGACTATTCCTATCAGCTTTCCAGGCTCATTGATGCGGACGTCTTTTTCCTCCATACAGTCACCGATATCAAGCGGGCCGCTGGATTCTACGTCCCCCACATCAACACCGACAAGCTCGAACAAGAGGTCATCAAGGCGGCGAAGGACAAATTATACGGGATTTGCAGCAAGGTCATGGGTGACAGGATCGATTCAGAACACCGCATCGTTCTGAGGGGAAATCCCATTGAGGTGATCAACGAGGTGATCGAGGAAAAACAGATCGAACTCCTGGTTCTTGCGCACGAGGTCTCCAGAGGAACGCTCGCGGGATTCAGGAGTGATTATGCGGAAAAATTTATGAAGAATCCCTCGGTCCCCTTCCTGGTTCTTCCTATCAAGGCAGCGTAATCGATCTCACCAGGGTGATCAGGGTATCTGAGTCCACACGTCCGTCAAGAGTAAGCATGACGACATGAGCGTTTCTGAACACAATGGCCAGTGAATGAATCTCTGACCAGAAGACAATCGCCTGATCACCGGCGGGGATCAGGATCGTGGCCTTCGGGTCGTTTCCGATCCATGGAGGGATAAGCTCCGCCTTCGCACCCATGAGGGTAGGGTTATACTTCTGCTTCAGGATCTTCTCCATGAGTTCGAATGATGACATGGAGGATTCATCGCCCAGGAATGCTCTGATAAAGGGATTGTTCAGAGATTTTCTCCACGATTCTTCCCGGGGAAGACCAGGAAGCACCTCGATTCTTCCCCTGATTTTTTCCTTTGCGGATGAAAACTCATACCCGGTAGTGCCCTGGAAAAATGACATCCCCTGCGGAAGACACAGGGAGCACCCCTCCAGATTCACCTCTTCACACTCCACCAGAGTTCCTTCGAGACGAAGAGGTGTGAGGAACAACTGGGGGGAGTTCTTGTACGCTATCAAAAGGTAAAATGCATAGATTGAAAGAGCGATGATACCGATGCCGACGAGAAGGCGAAGCCCGGGATTGGTCCTGTTCCTCAGAACCATTTTGGCTTTATGGGCTTGTATGAGCCGTGAGGGTGGTTGGGGGATATATTCATGTCATCCGTGAATGGGTGCTGAGGCATGTGGTCATGGAGGGGTTCATCGTGCTCTGCAGGTCCTCCCTGCGGTTCCTGTTTCCCGGCGGTCTTGTTCTTCATCGTATACTGTCCGACAAATTTCAGGACAGAGGGGAGTACGATAAAGAGGATGAGGAGCAGAAGAATACTCGTGAATGAATTATCACCCATAGATTCTTCATACCATAAAGCACGGGGGTGAAAAAGGTGTTTTTTGCCTGTGAGATCCTGCCTTGGAGATGCATTATTTTCGCACGGAAAACCTGGTGATACGTGTTCGTGTAACTGATGATGAGAACAGGGCTCATCCTTTCACTGCATGCAGGATATGCTCCCACAGGGTATCCATGCCGTCGCCGGTGCGGGCAGATGTAAGCACAGGCGTCATACCGTATTGCCTCGAGATCTCTGATATCCGCTTCTGCCTTTGGGAGTAGGAAAGCTTGTCTGCCTTGGTTGCGGCAAGGAGGAGGTTTGTTGAAGACTGCTGTGCAAGATCAAGCACCATGTATTCCTCGTTTTTCGGATCCCTGCGGATGTCCACAAGCAGAACAATGAGTCGTATGTCATTCTCCCCGAGCAGGTAGCTTTTGATGAGGTGGTCCCAGGTGTTTTTCAGCGCGTGGGAAACCCTGGCATACCCGTAGCCTGGCAGGTCCACCAGGTAGATGGAAGGCAGGCCGACAAGGTCAACCCGAAAAAAATCAATCGCACGTGTCTTCCCGGGCTGTTTGCTCGTCTTGACGAGGGATCTGCGATTGAGGAGCCGATTGATGAGGGATGATTTTCCCACATTCGACCTCCCGGCAAAGGCGCATTCGGGAAGTCTCGGGAGACATTCCGGAACCCTGCCGGCAAATTTGGCATCCTGTATCTTGACGATCATACGCTTTGTAGATACCGGGCCACCCGGGTGACGCCCTCCCTGATGTTGGGTTCGGAGTTTGCATACGAAAACCGGATGTAGGTGGAGGCGGTGGGTCCGAAATCAATCCCCGGGGTCACTCCGACTCCGGTATTCTCCAGGATGTCCATTGCGAGAGCAAATGAGTCTTCTGAAAAATTTTTCATGTTCACCAGGACATAGAACGCACCAGTCGGCTCAACCTCGACAGAAAGCGAATACTTCGACATCTCCTCCAGCATGGCGAGCCTGCGTATAGCAAAGATTTCTCTCATGCGATCGACATCCTCTTTCGCCTCTGTCAGAGCAGAGATTCCTGCCCACTGGGCGATGGAAGGTGCACAGATCATCAGGTTCTGGTGGATTTTCTGCGCCGTCCTGATGAGAGACTTCGGGAATACAGCCCAGCCGAGCCTCCATCCTGTCATGGCGTACGCCTTGGAAAACCCGTTGATGACGATTGCGTTGTCGGTATATTCGAGGATGGTATGCTGCTGGGAGGCATACACAAGACCATGGTATATCTCGTCTGAAATGATGGGGATCCCTAAAGAGGCAAGGCTCTTGAGGTGTTCCTCATCCAGGCAGACCCCTGTGGGATTTGCGGGGGAGTTGACAAGCAGTCCCTTCGTGGGTGTGTCACGAAGATCCCTGACAGTGTCGGGATTCAACTGAAATCCATCGATGCCGCCCGTGGGGATGAGTTTCGGTGTTGCGTTCAGCAATCGTACGAAGTTGGGGTAGCATGCATAGTACGGATCACTCATGATGATCTCATCACCTGCATCTACGAGAGAAGCGATGGCGATAAGCAGCGCAGGGGAACTCCCTGCCGTCACAAGAACCTGTTCCGGGTCAACCCTGACCCCGTAGGTCCTGAGGTAGTGTTCTGAGATCGTGTGTCTCAGTTCCGGGATGCCGAGCGAGTGGGTATAGTGAGTTCTGCCGTCTTCCATGGCCTGGATGGCAGCCCTTCGAATGCATTCCGGTGTGTCGAAGTCGGGCTCACCCACTTCGAGGTGGATGACGTCCATCCCCCGTGCTGCCAAGGTATGTGCCTTTTCCATGACATCCATTACAAGAAACGGGGTGATGGTCTGTGCCTGCCTGGAGAGTGTCATGGCCTTCATATAACAGAGCAGTGACAAGCGGGTCAATTCTTCTCTGGGAGGCTACATCTCTGGCGATTCGTTCGAGGGTTCTTCCTCTTCGATAGCCTTCAGGATTCTGGTGATCTCGACCTGCGTGGACTTGAGTTTCTCCCTCAGAAACACGATTTTTTCTGCCGCGGCAGTGACGGTCCCCTCCAGCTCATCGATGGAAATTTCACCGCGGTTCATCTTCTCCATGGTCTCTTCGAGTTCCTGAAGAATTTCAGAATAGCGTTTTTGTTTTTTCATACTCACTCCTTGCCCGTAACTGAGCTGTGGATCCTGCCCGTCTGCAGAATCGTGGTGATGTTCTCCTGTATGTCCACCCCGGAGGGATCTGTAATGGCCTTTTTGCGGCTGTTCAGCGTGATTGAATACCCTCGCTTGAGAATCTCAGAAGGCTTCATCAGGTCAAAGAACTGATCGAGCGAAGAGAGCTTCTCCCTCAGATCTCGGAGCATGGTAACCGCTGTGTGATGGAACTCTGTCTGTACGTTCTGAATCTGTCCTTCGTGGTGAGAGATGATGCCAAGGGATATTCTGTACAGGGTCTGAACCACACTCCGCACACGAAAGTCCATGGCATCCAGCGCTCGTTTCGAGACATGCACGAGGTTGAATCCAAGATGGGTGACGGAATGCATCGCGTTCTCGAGGGTGCGCCGTGAGAGATCCCCAAGGGTGTCGAGGGCTTCTTCGAGAACGTTCCAGACCGAATCGGCTTCTTCAACTAGATAGCGAGCCAGATCTGTTGGAGTAACAAAGAAGGTGTGTGCAACCATGTCCGCGACGCTGAAGTCAATCTCATGGCCGATGCCGGTAAGGATCGGTTTCCTGCTCAGAGCGATCCTCCTGCACAGAGAGAGATCGTCGAAATAGAAGAGGTCTGTGCGTGATCCGCCTCCCCGAATAATGGCGATGGCATCCACCTCCGGGAGTCTTTCAAGAACCGTGATCGCCTGTGTCACTTCCCTGGCCGTTCTTTCTCCCTGCATGTATGCATCGAAGAGGGTAATGCGGAAGGAGTAGCCGCTTTTCCTCAGAATGCTGATGAAATCGTTATATGCGGCCGACCCATCAGAGGTGATCAGGCCGATATTCAGGAGTGGAGCGGGGATGTCGAGGGTTTTGTTCCTGTCCATGAGCCCTGATGTCCTGAGGCTTTCGATGGTCTGGGCGCGTCTCCGTTCAATGGCGCCAAGGGTGTACGATGGGTCGATCTCTGAAATGATCAGCTGGTATCTGCCTTCTTTGGTATAGAGATCCACCCGTGCCCGAGCCTTGACTTCGAGGCCCGAAGACAGGGTAAAATGAGGAAACCCCTGGGCCGCCAGATTTTTTTCCCAGTGGAGGATGGCCCCCTTGAAGAAGGCGCAGTTCACCTTTGCGATGTAGTTCTCCCTCTCCCCTGATGGTTTTTCCACAAGGTCGAAGTAGACATGTCCGGACCTGCCGTGTTCTTTCAGACCTTGAATCTCTCCCACTACCCAGACCTCGGGCCCGAAATAACTGTTCAGTGCCTCCCGTGCGAGCTCGTTGAGCTGACTGACGCGAAAACAGTTCACAGTACTAGCCATAACAGAAAGTATCTCGTATAATCAACCATCCCCATCATTGACAGAGCAGAGGCAGAACGGTACAAGGCAGAGCAAGACACACAAGGAGATGCGTATGGACTACCGATTCATTCAAGTGGATGTCTCAGAAGAGATTGCCACCGTGGAGATGAACCGAAAGCGAGAACTCAACGCACTGTCAAGTGGAATGCTGATGGAGATCTCGGACGTGTTCAGCAGATTCCTTCCCGAGAAGCCTGACGTGAGGCTCATCATCTTTTCCGGAGGCGATGAATGCTTTTCCGCAGGAATGGACCTGAAACAAGCGCCGTTCTTTACAGGCGAGGAGGCCGCACAGTATTTCAAGCTTGGCGTGGACATGTATTCCATGCTCCTCGAGTGTGATAAGATCATCATAACAGCGGTCAGCGGCATTGCATTCGGAGGTGGATTCAATCTTGCCCTCATGGGGGACATCATCATTGCCTCCGAAAGTGCGATCTTTGCCCATCCCGAGATCAAGTACGGATTCAACCCCCTGCTCACACCTCTCGTTTCGAGGATCGGCATTGCACGGGCCAAGGAACTCACCCTCAGGGGCGAACCTATCGGCGCCCAGGAAGCGCATGCCATCGGCCTGGTCAACAAGGTTGTCGAACCGGAGCAATTCCGGAATGAGGTCTGGCGCGTTGCACGGCAGCTCGTCAACAGATCCCCCGAGGTGGTCAGGGCGATAAAGCGCAGCTTCGATGTGGTGACGCGCCTCGATGCTCGAGCTGCCATCGAGTATGAACTCGAGATGGCCTCCATGCTCTTCAACATACGCGGAGACGTTCGAGAGAAGATGAAAGACGTGATCAGCCACAAGGGGCAGGGGAAAGACTGAGGATAGTGCCCGTTTGTTTGACCCACATTACCTGTACACAATTCTTTCAGATTTCTATGGTCCCTCGGGGTGGTGGCCAGGGGAAACCCCCCTGGAGATCATGATCGGGGCGGTACTTACCCAGAACACAGCCTGGAAAAACGTTGAGAAGGCCATAGAGAGCCTGAAGTCACTCAACATGCTCGATATCGGAAAACTCCATGCTGCTGAACCTGAAGAGCTCGCGACTCTGATCCGGTCTTCAGGCTACTTCAATATCAAGGCAATGAGACTGAAAAATCTGATCTCGAGGATCATGGAGGATTCATCAGGCGATCTGGACGAATTCCTCAGCCAGGACATGGCGGTTTTGAGATCGAGTCT
This sequence comes from Desulfomonilia bacterium, assembly GCA_049975365.1. Lineage (GTDB taxonomy): Bacteria > Desulfobacterota > Desulfomonilia > UBA1062 > UBA1062 > DSBG01. Next base: position 37,073 of record JBNGDS010000016.1, read on the forward strand.
GCTTGCAGTCAACGGCATCGGTAAGGAGACGGCCGACAGTATCTGCTGCTATGCCGCGGGGAAAGAGATCTTCGTTGTAGATGCTTACACGAAGCGGATCCTGGCCAGACATGGCGTCATTGAGAACCATCGTGCCTACGATGATGTCAGGAGCCTTTTCGAATCATCCCTTCCCAGGGATGTCCGGGTCTATAAGGACCTCCATGCATACCTGGTGTTCGTGGGGAAGGATTTCTGCAGAAAGACCAGTCCACGCTGTACGGATTGCCCGCTGAGCGTCTGGACGTGTTGAAATCCCGAGGGAAAGGAGCGCCTGGCTGTCGTTCACGGGAATATGTTCAGACAACGTCTCAGGAGCATCCTTGAAATACCTGGGAATTTGACCAAGAGGGTGAGGAGATGGAGAAGTTCGATGTCATCGTTGTAGGCGGGGGCCATGCAGGAGCAGAGGCAGCACTGGCTGCACATAAACTCGGCATGAATGTCGCCCTGTTCTCAATCAGCCTGGACACCATCGGAAGAATGCCCTGCAGCCCGTCCATCGGGGGGCTCGCCAAGAGCCACCTGGTCAAGGAAATCGATGCACTGGGGGGTGTCATGGCAGAGGTCGCGGATGAGACAGCCATACAGTACCGTGTGCTCAATACCAAGAAAGGTCCGGCAGTACGTGCAACCAGGACCCAGAACGACCGCAGACTCTACGAAACGACGATCAAATCCAGGCTTGAGGCATCGGGGGTCCATATCCGTGAGGCACGTATCGATGCCATCGATGTCAGGGATGCCCGTGTCACCGGGGTTAGAGACAGGACAGGATCGTTCTTTCCTGCCAGTGCCATCATCATTGCGGCCGGCACATTTCTTTCCGGTCTTATCCATATCGGCGAGTTTCGAATCCCAGCGGGGAGATCAGGAGAGGAGGGGTCATACGAGCTCGCAGAGAGCTTGAGAACACTGGGGCTTTCCATGGGAAGGCTCAAAACAGGGACTCCCCCACGACTCCACATGGACACGATCCAGCTCTCTTCCCTCACTCGGCAGGATCCCGAAGACGGGTGCACACCCTTTGGTTTCATCTCACACCTTTCACATCTCCCCCAGCTCCCATGTTACATGACCAGAACCAGTCCCCGGACACATGAAATCATCAGGAAACACATTCATCTGAGCCCCCTGTATTCAGGGGCCATCACGGGTACGCCGGCTCGATACTGTCCTTCTTTGGAGGACAAGGTGATGAGGTTCGGCGATCGGGAAGGACACCAGGTCATCATCGAACCCGAGGGTATATCCACGAAGGAGGTCTATGCATCGGGACTCGGAAACTCACTGCCACGTGATCTCCAGTGGGAGATTGTCCATTCCGTGCCAGGCCTGGAGAAGGCGGAGATCCTCAGGCCGGCGTACGCGATCGAGTACGAGTTCATCCATCCGACCCAGCTCACCAGGACCCTGGAAGCAAAACGAATCCAAGGGCTGTACCTCGCCGGGCAGGTCAACGGGACCTCAGGCTACGAGGAGGCTGCTGCACAAGGACTCGTGGCAGGAATCAATGCCGCGCTCAAGATCAGATCTGAGGATTCCTTCATCCTCGACAGGTCCCAGGCGTATGCAGGGGTCATGATTGATGATCTTGTCACCCGTGGTACCAAGGAACCCTACCGGATGTTCACGTCTCGCGCCGAATACCGCCTCATGCTCAGGGAGACCAATGCCATCCTGCGGCTTTCCCACCATGCGAGAAGGCTTGGCCTGATATCACAGGATCGGTTTGATCAGGTCATGGGTCTCAGGAATGAAATAGACGAGATCCGTTCATACCTCACACGCACCACCATTGTGATTCCTCGAGACATGCCCACCATATCACCTGGCAGGGGGGTTTCATCTGAGAAGATCAGTCTCGATCGACTCTTGAAGAGGCCTGAAGTTGCCCTTGGCGATCTCAAGGCGCACGGATTTTTCCCCGGAGGGAGTCCCCTCGCTGAGGGGGAGGCAGAGGTGGAAATCAAGTATGAGGGGTACATCACCAGGCAGCTCAGGGACATCGAGAAGCTCAAGGAGATGGAGAAAATCCGAATACCGGATGAGTTCGATATCCATTCCATCCCCGGCCTTTCGAATGAACTCAGGGCAAAGCTCGAAGAGATACGGCCCCGGACACTGGGTCAGGCAGCCCTCCTGGAGGGGATGACTCCTGCCGGTCTCCAGGCGCTCCACCTGGGAATCAGATTGAGAGATTCCTGACCGCCGCGAGGATTCCTGCCTGCCGCTTGTACACGTAGTGCTGGATGTACTGAACGTCCGAGGGATGGAAAGTAAAGCTCAGCCCGTAGTCTGCGATTCCGTCTGAACCGATCGATTTGAACACGATGGTCGCTGATCCCATGTGCACCTGGTATCTGGGCAGAATGAGCGTTACCGGGTTTACAGAATTCTCCTCCAGATGGACAGTGCTGGAGGAAATCCCGACGCCCCCCTCGCTGATGTCCCTGACGCGGACACTGATCGTCTGGTGGTCCTGAGGAAGGATATACAGGTAGACCGGATCTTTCGGGTCGGGTTCGACCCGGAAGAATTTCCGTTTCTGTTCATAGACGGAATCAGGGAGGAATACGGTCATCTTCCCTCTCCGGGTTGAGTTCACCCCGAGCTTGAATCCAAGTGTCTGTTCCTGATGTGTGAAGAATCCCGAGATGGGGGCCCCACCGCCCAACTGGTTGTAGAGGGCGATGAATTCCTCCGGGTTGAAGTTGTCGAGGATCAGCTTCGTCTCGATCTCTCCGACCATCTGAATGATTTCACACGTCACCGTGAGAGTGGGGAGATCCTCTTTGAACTGGCAGGTGAGCATGAGCTTCGAACGAGTCCTGAGAACCTTCTTGAACAGCTCCCTGATCACCTCCCGATCCTGGATGAGCGCGACTGCCTGCGGTGAGAAAACCGGCTGATCGTCTTCCTGGGGCGGAACCGCAAACGACTGCTGTTTCTGGAGGAACGTGATGAATCCCAACACCATGGGTTTGGAGAGCCGAGTGGTATCGAGGAACACGATACCCTGCGTGGCATAGTCCAGGAGATTCATCTGGATGATTTCACCGCTGGTATAGATGATGATCGGGCCTGTAATACCCCTGTTGCGGATGTGCCCCACCAGTTCGGAGAAGTTTCTGAAAAACGGGAGAACCACGATGTCGTGGGGAGAGCCATCCTTGAGGAGTTCGTACAGGAGGTCCTTGAGGTTCAATATCCTGCACGGAAACTCTGTTCCCTTGATGGCGAGATCCTGTGCGTCCTGATCTGTTATCCACACACAAGCGGGAACGTTCATCGTCTCCCCCGGTTACTTCCTCAATCCCATCTCCTGAAGTTTTTCCTCCGCGAGTGCCCCGAAGAGCCCCCTGGGGTCGAGGCGGATGACCTCTTCCAGATGATGTCTTGCCTTGGCCCTGTTCCCGGTCAGGATGAAGAGCGTGGCGATTTCCCAATGGGCCTCGGTAAATCCCGGATATTCCGTGAGGGCATGGTTCAATGCCTCAATCGCCTCGGTGTATTTTCCCTGCTGCGTCAGGATCTTTGCCAAGATCTCCCAGGCAGGAGCGTAGTGGGGGTTGTATTCGAGGGCCTTCTGTGCGTAGGAGAGGGCTTTGTCGTACTCATTTTTTTCCAGGTAAATCGAAGAGATGTTGTACAGGGAGTATTCAGGTGTCCGGTAGAGTTCTCCCTCGAGAGACTTGTTGAATGCCTCTATGGCTGCGTCGTATTTCCCCTCGCCGAGGAGGATGATGCCCTTGAGGTTGTAGGTCTCACTCCTGAGTCCCGGGTGTTCGAGGCCAAGCCTGTCGCTGTGTTCCAGTGCCTTGTCCACGTTCTCGATCGCCTTGTCGAACTTGCCGGATTTCCAGTATGCGAGGCTGAGCCCATAGTAGACCTCGGGGTCATTCGGGTTTGCCTGGAGAGCGCGCCTCAGCTCGATGAGCGCACCCTGTATGTCGTTCTGTTCCAGTTTGCTCATGCCCAGGGCAACCATGGGGCGCGAGAGATCCCGCTGCTGTTTGAACGTGGAGGCACAGCCCGTCATGAGGAGCACAATAAGAATACCAGTGACAGCTTGTTTCATGGATTTATCCCCTTTATCGTCTCTTTGTTTCTATCGTCAAAGCGATCTCGAATATGAAGATATAAATCCCACGTGATCCCTCGCTACCCTGTTCAGGACACCTCGGCGCTGTTCCCGAGGATCGAATGGAGAAGTAACGGTTTTCTGAAGCAGATTTCCTGCATGCTGAAGGAGCATGAGGCGATCACCCGCAGATGGTTCTGCTGACGACGTGCCAGTCGTCTTCTGCATCCGAGGCTGTATCGACCACGATGTGCATGATCTTCAATCCTGGAAAGGCCTTCTGGAGATCTTCGAGATCAACAGGTTCGAATTTTTTCTTGTTGTTGAGGTAGGCCTGCTCCGTGAGTGCATTCGACTCGTAGTTTTCTTTCGTTCTCCTGGATATCTTGTCAAGAGAGTATTTTTCGGGACAGGATGTCTGCTGGATCACGAAGACCTTGCTGTTGCGGTATGCGACCTCTGCAGCTCTCTTTCTGAGGGATTGGGTAATGAATGTTGCATCGAGGATCACCCCGTTGCCGTGTGATGCGAAGTCATCGGCCATGGCAAACATGGTATCATAGACAAGGGTGCGTTTGTCCATGTTGGAGGCTACCTTCTCATCAAAGATGTCTTCACCCTTGAGCACTTCCGTGCGTATGATATCGGTCCTGAGCATGCGATGGCCTTTTGTTCGAGAAATCACTTCCATGGTCTCTGTTTTGTTGGTTGCAGGCAGTCCGCACGCGATGATCACCATGTCGCTGGTGATCTCCCGTTCGACGAATGCCGTAAACGGCTCTCTCATGGTTTCATTCCTCCAGTGCTTTTCCCCCATGCTTCCTCATACATATCCGAAAAACCCGATGGGGAAAATGGATTTCTGTCACGAAAACTGTTCGGCCACCCATTCAGGAACAGAGACGGTCCCCATGAGGAGCGGTTGTTGATGGCAGTCAGAACCGCCCGTTGCCAGCAGATTTTTTTCTCGGACAAAGGCAAGGTATGCTCTCGATGTCGCTTGGCTGTGCCGGGAATGCCAACACTCGATGCCGTCCAGGAAGGGCAGCATCATCTCCTCTATGATCCTGTGCTGCTCTTTGACACGAGATGCTACAGACACGAGGGACGTTCCGTTCGGGTCATTCGGGTGAGCAAGAACAAGTTTTCCCCCTGCGGACCGGATCAGGGTTGATGCCTCCTCGAGTCCCAGGGGCAGTTTCGGTACATCGCACGTGACAAGGTACTTGTCGAAGGCCTCCTGCTTGCTTTTCACGATCTTTTTGTTCATCATGTAGTGTGCAATGTGTGGACGCCCGAGGGAACCTTCTATCCCAGCCTGGATCTCTGCCAGGTCGGTCGCGGTGAACTCCTGGATACCCTCTTTTCTGAGTTCGCGATTCACGTTCTCAAGGATCATCTCTGCCCGTTTCTGCCGGTAGTCTCTAAGTTTTGTGAGCTTCTTGACCAGGGGGGGATAGGTGACATCGAACCCATATCCGAGAAAATCGAGGGAAATGCTTTTTCCCGTGTTCAATGACGGGTGAAAAAAGCTCACATTGAGCTCGACTCCGCTGAGGTAGGTCATACCGTTCTGCCGGGCCATGATGGAGGCTTTCTCCTGGGCCTGGATGGAATCGTGGTCAGTGATGGAGAGAAATCCGATCCCGCGCCTGCTGGCCTCGGCAAAGATATCTGGTAAGGGCCACCGCCCGTCCGAGCCGTCTTTTGAGTGAATGTGGAGGTCAATCTTCATCTCTGACATACCTGTATGCGAGTTCGTAGTATTCCCGAGCCCTGTGGAATGCATCGGTCCGCGTCTTGGCGTCGAGACCCTGATCGTCGAGCATGAAGGACGTCACCTTTGCCCTCACGTACGCCCGATACACCTTGTAGAATTTCAGGATATCGTACATCGTGGAGTCTCCGGAGGCTTTGATGTAGGCGTTCACAAAGGCATCTCCCAGTGCAGAGTGCCCGTTGTAATCACAATCCATGGACAGGAATGCGACGTCGGAGGCCACATCACCGAAGCGGAACCGCTCGTTGAACTCGATACAGTCGAAGATGGAGATGGCCTCATCCTCGAGACAGATATGCTGGAGGTGCAGGTCTCCATGACAGTCTTTGATATGGCCGTCGCGCACCCTTTGTTCGAACAGGATTCTGTTCTCCTCAATGAAGGACATGCTCCAGTCCTCGATGGCGGTCAATGCCGTGTCAGTGACGGGGCCTCCACGATACTTGTGGGTCTGATCGAAATTTTCCTTCACGTTGCCGGAAATCACCTGGAGGGAACCGAACGAGCTTGATTTCTCATCACTGGAGATGGCCGAATAGACCTGCGCAAGGTGTCTGCCTACTCGCTCCATGTCTGAGGGGCCCACCTTCCCGGTGAGGAGAAGCCTGAAGAGCATGCGATCCTCCCTGATGCGCTTCATCTTCAGGGCATACTCAACCACCTTGGATGCATCCCCGAGGAGAAAAGAATCCCCGTGACGTGAGATCGGTATCACGTCGAGATAGACATCGGGAGAGAATCGTCTGTTCAGGCGCAGTTCTTCATGGGTAAAAAAGCGCCGCTTCTCGAGTGTCGTGAAGTCGAGGAACCCGAAATCAACGGGTTTTTTTACCTTGTACACATACCTGTCTCCGATGAAAACCCACGAGATGTGTGTCTGAACAAGATCAACAGATCCGGGGTTTTCTGGGTAGGCCCTCGGGTCACACAAGAATTCCACGAGATTGGTTGTGCTCATCTCCTCTCCTTCCGGCAAGCTGTCCGCAGGCAGCCAGGATATCTCTCCCCTTTTCCCTGCGGATCATCACGGCAAAGGGGCTGTTTTTGAGCTGATTCTCGAAGGCCAGGACCCGTGTTTCCTCGGGGGCCTCGAACATACATCCAGGCCACGGGTTGAATGGAATGAGATTCACCTTGACCTTCAGGCCGTGGAGGAGGCGGATCAGTTCTCGTGCATCCTGGATGCTGTCATTGAAGTCTTTCAGGAGGATATACTCGATGGTTATCCGCCTTCGGTTTGGAAGAGGGTATGTTTTGAGCGCCCTCACGAGTTCCTGGAGAGGGTATTTTCTGGTGATCGGCATGATGAGTGAACGTTTTTCGTCGTCGGGTGCGTTCAGAGAGATTGCCAGTGCAACCTCTGATTCTTTTCCGAGTCGGTGGAGCCCCGGAACGATTCCGCACGAGGAGATCGTCACCCGTCTCTTCGAGAACTGGGCACCTTTTGGATCCGTCAGGATACGCACTGCCTGGAGCACGGTGGCATAGTTGAGCAACGGTTCCCCCATCCCCATGAAGACGATATTCCTGAACTTCCTGTCCGGGAAGGTGTGGACAGGGTAGAGGACCTGGGAGAGAATCTCCCCCGGGCCCAGATTCCTGATGAAGCCCATGCTGGCCGTACAGCAGAAGGTACACCCCATGGAGCAGCCGACCTGTGAAGAGACACAGATACTCCAGTGATCTTTTTCCGGCATGAGCACGCTCTCGATGACATTCCCATCCTCGAGTTCATAGGCAAGCTTTTCAGTGCCGTCAGAGGAAACCTGTCTGGCCGTGACCTCTGGATACGAGATGCGTGCCCTGGCGGCGATGATCTCCCTGAGGCCCTTAGGGAGATCGGTCATCTGTTCGATGTTTCTGATTCCCCTGCGGAACACCCAGGAAAAGATCTGGGATCCCCTGTACGGCCTGTCACCACAAAGGTCGTTCATCTGTTCTCGTTCCAGATCCAGGAGGTTTACCATTGATTCCTAATTCCTTCGTTTTCTCGAAAGCCTATCAGATCTCAGCCGTCTCGTGACAGAGGAGATAATCCTGAACTCAATCAACTATAATGCATTTTTTCCACGATGTGAAAGGGGGAATGTGGTGCGCCCGACAGGGATCGAACCTGCGACCTTAGGCTCCGGAGGCCTACGCTCTATCCGACTGAGCTACGGGCGCGCACCTGGTCAGTTCTTTTTCATTAGATGGGCAATCGCCTTCTCCAATCCTTGAAGCGTGATCTCGAACATGGGGAATATATCCCGTATGGCGCCGATGGTCTGGGTGTGAGGCCAAGTATACTCATACTTCGGATTCAACCACGCACAATGTTTAAACGTCTTCGCGAGAATTTCAAGCTTTTTTATGCTCGCCTCGGACTGGCTCGAGTAGTAGATGCTCCCGTTCCTGCTGAACAGCTCATACGGGGCCATGGATGCATCTCCCACGATGATGAGTCGCGTTTCGGGATCATACCTCGAGAATTCATCGATGAACACGGGTTTCTCATATCGTTGCGGATCCCTCCAGACCCGGTTGTAGATCGTATTGTGAAAGTAGAAGTTCTGCAGATCCTTGAACTGATTCTTGGTGTGATTGAACAGGACCTGGACCACGTTTACATAGGGGTCCATGGAAAACCCGCCGTTGTCGATCATGAGAATGATATTGAGCTTATCCCTGAGGGACCGTTCAAAGATGATCTCGATCTCTCCAGCATTCTTCATGGTCTGGTAGATGGTTTTTTCTATGTTGACGGTATCTTTCGGTCCCACTGGCTTCATATGGCGCAGTCTTCTGAGGGCCTCGGATATCTGAGACGGGCCGAGCCTGGTGTCTTCGGTGTAATCCTTGTACCTCCTGTCAAGGGCTACCTTCACCGCTGACTTGGATCGCGACTGGCCACCGACTCGCATCCCTCCCGGATGGTAGCCGGAGTGGCCCACGGGAGATGTTCCCCCTGTCCCAATCCATCGGTTTCCCCCGTCGTGTCGTTCTGTCTGCTCCTTGAGTCTCTGCCTGAAGTATTCCTCAAGTTCATCCGGGGTGAGCGACGCGAGGGTCTCCGCGTCGATTCCCAGGAATTCGGCCAGGTCTTGGGGATCCTTGAGCCACTCTTCGAGCATGGCCTGGATCGCCATATCGATCTCAGAGCTGATATCCCCGCTCAGGTCGGCTCCCTTGAAGAAATGAGCGAATACGCGGTCGTAGACATCGAAATAGCGTTCGGATTTGATCATCACGGCCCTGGATACAGAGTAGAGGTCGTCAAGGGAACAGACGAGCCCCTTGTGGAGAGATTCCTGGAGCCTGAGGAACCCGGAGGGAGTGATGGGAACACCCTTTTCTCTGAGCAGAAAGAAAAATTCCGCAAACATCGGTTCTGTGCCTAATAGGAACCTGCCACCTGCCGCTGAACGATCTTGTAGTCATCGCTCTTCTTGAACAGAACTCCGAGATACGGGATATCGTTCTTTGCGAGGTGTTTCGGATCGAAGTTCTTGTCCATGAGGAGGATCCGTATCCAGTTGATCAGTTCCCGGGTAGCAGGCTTTTTCTCGATATTGCGGATATTCCGGAGGCGATAGAAGGTTTCGATGCACGCTTGAGATATTCTCGCGTCCAGATCCGGGTAATGGGCGTACACGATTTTGTCCATCATCTCTTCATCGGGAAAGGCAATGTGGTGGAACACACACCTGCCCAGGAAAGGATCGGAGAGATCTTTCTTGGCATTCGACGTGATGATAATGATGGGTCTGTTTTTGGCGGTGATGGTCTTGTCGACCTCGATGATGTCGAATGACATCTGGTCGAGCACATCCAGCAGGTCATCCTGGAAGTCGGTGTCTGCCTTGTCAATTTCATCGATGAGCAATACCACCCTTGTCTCGGAGACAAAAGCCTGACCGATCTTCCCCATCTTGATGTAATCCTCGATGTTGCTCACGTCTCGCGATGAGTCACCGAACCGGCTGTCATTCAACCGGGTGAGGGTATCGTACTGATAGAGCGCATCGATTGCCTTCATGCTCGATTTCACGTTGAGCACGATCAAGGGCATACTCAGATTTTCAGCGATCGCGTGGGCAAGCAATGTCT
>JBNGDS010000017.1:0-46504 GCA_049975365.1 Desulfomonilia bacterium
GTTCTTATGAGGCCCGGACCTCAGGGATTCATTCCGCCATGTCATCCTCCCTGGCACAGAAGCTCTGTCCAGATGCCATATTCGTCCGGCCACGGTTTGATGTCTACCAGGAAGTCTCCGATCAGATCATGGAGATCTTTCTTGAATATACCGACATGGTCGAGCCCCTCTCACTGGATGAAGCCTATCTCGATGTCACAGAGAACAAGAAAGGACTCGAGTCTGCTACTCAGATCGCCCATGAGATCAAGGAAAAGATCATGGAAAGGACAGGGCTCAGTGCGTCGGCCGGGGTCTCGTATAACAAGTTTCTGGCGAAATCCGCATCTGAATACAGGAAACCCGATGGCCTCACAGTGATTCCTCCTTCACAGGCACATGAGTTCATCGATCGACTCCCCATCGGGAAATTTTACGGAGTCGGCAAGGTGACCGAGAAAAAAATGCGTACCCTTGGCATCAGAACTGGAGCTGACCTGAAAAAGGTCTCCAGGAAAAAGCTTGTCCGCGTGTTTGGAAAGTCCGGGAAATACTTCTTTTCCATTGCCCGGGGGTGTGATGATCGTCCTGTTGCACCTGTGCAGGAAAGGAAATCCCTCGGGAAGGAAGTCACCCTTCACGAAGACATCACGGATATGGAGACAATCCTGAGGATACTGGGCTCTTTGGCTCAGAAGGTCTCCCTGATCCTCCATGCCAATGATCTGAAGGGAAGGACCATTACCCTGAAAATCAAGTACCATGATTTCAAGAGCATCACCAGGAGCAGAACCATCCATGAAAATGTGAACAGTCAAGATATCATATTCAGGCTCGCATCTGGCCTATTGAAAGAAACGCTGGCAGGGCAGAAAAAGATCCGGCTCCTGGGGATCACGGTCGCCAATTTCACCCGGGCCCGGTCTCGGCGGACATTCTATCAGCTCCTGCTCCCGTTTCCCTGAAATACGGCATCCCTCATCCCAACGCTCCTTCAGCAGATATCTGTTGTTTCATCAATGATGCCGGCATGACAAGTTCGAAGCACTCAGGTCCTTCTCATTCGTCTGGATCGCACAGTGTCGGGGAATATGCTGACTCCATCGATGCTCTCGCTGCAGAGCCGTTTCCACACGTTTACATCGGAGACCTTTGAGATTACCATGCCGATATCCAGTGCTGGAGTCTCAACCCGGATCACCTCTCCCCAGATTTCGAGATTATACTGCTCCACCCATACTTCAATGGGCTTCCCCAGGATATTCTGCGCATTCGCAGGTGTGAGGCTCATCCGTGTATCATAGGGTGAACCCGTAAGCTTCAGATACATGCCGCCGATACTGATGTTCTTCGTCCTCGCAAGGCCCAGTATCTTCTTTTTTCCCGTAGCGACCTTTTCTGACGAGGTCTCGGAGCACTGTATAGAAAACCGCACATCAAGGCTCGCTTCAACCCTGAGATGTCTTCTCTTGTCTTGAATTCCCATACGAACCCTTTCCAAGATACACTCGTCCCGATGGAAGGGAATCTTTAGCCCAGGGAGAGGTATGCACGCCGTTCATGAAACGACATTTTTTCTCCCGTGCATCTTCTCTTCCTTTTCACTATGTGCCATCCGTGGTATGGAAAGAGCTGTTGAATACATTCTCTTCTGGTCTTGAATGATATTCATGTGCGGAGGAACAGAGAATGGACCTGAAAGACTCTCCACAGGAGAGAAGACAAGAGAAGCGAAGAAAGGTCAAGATCACCGTACTGCTCAAGATGGGCATCCTGGTCAGCGGCCGCGGATATGTGAAAGACATCAGCCCTGGTGGGATGTGCCTGATCTGTCCGCAGGTATTCAGGATCATGAAGACAGCACATGAGAAAGATTTCATCGGCTCTGCCCTCAGGGTCATGTTTCCATCTCACTCTTTGACCGTGAACGGGGCCATTCAATGGGTGGATCTGAAAAAGGGAGAAGGGGCAATCACGATACACAGCACTTCAGATGACCACCGGTGGTTCTCAATCATACACGGAGGAGAATAACACATCCGGTTGTCATCTACAGCCTCTTGAGATTTCGTTGCTCCCGTACGTACTGCCTCAGTCGTATTGACTTGTCCCCCGATCGACCTATCATAGAAACTACACACGACGTGTGATACCGTTCCTAGGAGGCATCGTATGAAACCCATTGCCCGGAGCATTCTCCTCCTGCTTGTCGTTTCCATCTCGGTCCTGATCCCTGCATACAACCTGACAGCTGAAGAGATCAGGAAGATGACTGTTCAGGAACTCAGAGACAGACTCACCGAACCAGCCCTCATCATTCTCGATGTACGCCTCGAGCCACAGTGGCTCAAGGCAGAGACAAAAATTCCCGGCGCCCGGCACGAGAATCCCGCAGAGCTGAAATCATGGGCAGAAGGGTATCCAAAAGACGCCCACATAGTCATCTACTGCGCCTGAGCGGCGAATCAGACCAGTGCCCGTGTGGCACATGCACTCGTGAACAGGGGGTATCAGCATGTGTATGTCCTTCTGGGGGGATGGGACAAGTGGAACGAGAACAATTTTCCCGTTGAACCCAAATAACACGTTCCCATGCCGTGTATTCAGGGGGGCCAGCAGTAGCGAGGTACGAGGAATGTTCAGTCCGTGGAATACGCTAGACTGCAGCCCCTGTATGCCTCAGGAATAATAGGTGACCCGTACGTTCTTATCCCTGATCCACTGCTTGAGCTTTTTTGCCAGCTCCTTTTTCAGCACACGACGAGTGAAGGGGATCAGGAGCAGGATTCCTGCAAGATCTGTCATGAATCCCGGTGTAATGAGGACAATCCCTGCTATGAGAACGAGGAGTGCATCAATGAGTTCTCCGGAAGGCATAATCCCGGAATCCAGGTTCTTTCTGATGCGCGAGATGATCTGCAGACCTTGAAGCCGTGCAAGGTACGCGCCGGTAAGACCAGTGAGAATGACAAGCGCAATAGTATTCCCCGCTCCGATATATCCACCAACCTTAATCAGAATGTAGATCTCGCCGATCGGGATCAGGGTGAACAGGATGAACAGTTTCAGCAACATACCCGGTTGTTTCTCCTTTCCGTCTTTTCAGGCATCATTCAACGAACAGTGAACGCTCCAAGACATGCGTTTTCCCTTCTTCATACGCACTATCAATCGACAGTTCATCTCCAAGGGCAGCCTGCTTCGCAAGAGCATCACACCGTTCATTCTCGGGGTGTCCGGAGTGTCCCCTCACCCAGTGGAAGGTGACATCGTGGGCCTTGTACACACTGAGCAGGCGATCCCACAGGTCTGCATTCTCAGCCGGGTGAATTTTATCTCTCATCCAGTTGTTTGCCTGCCACTTGAACACCCACTTCTTTTCGATGGCATCCACCACGTACCGGGAATCGGAGAACACCTGGATCTTCCACACGCCCCTGGGCACGGATTCCAATCCGACAATACATGCCATCAACTCCATTCTGTTATTCGTGGTGAGCCGGAAGCCACCTGAATACTCAGTCCTGATGCCAGCCGAAATGATTATCACACCGTATCCCCCCGGCCCAGGATTCCTGATGCACCCTCCATCGGTATACATGAGGACATCGATATCACTATCCTTCTTCGGGTGAGATACGATCGACTCACTGGAGTGTGTGCTCTCTTCGAGCCTTTCACCGACTATGCCCTGTTCCACTGCATACTGCCTGGCTTCTTCCATGCCTGGAAAACCCCGGTAGACTGAACCGGAAAATCCATTCACCTGGTCGTATGCGCCGCCGGGACCATACCAGAATGTGTAGATGCCAGGTTTCCTTCCCTTCACCACCACATAGATGCGTTGCGTGTGTTTTCCCATGTCTGTTCACATGCTTCACGTACAGGAATGCGTTGTATCCTTCCTTACGGCTTCTTTATCATCTTCTCAAGGATTTCACCGGCACTGACGTGACCCTGCTCGGCAGCACGCTTGAACCAGTAGACTGATTTTTTGTAATCCTTTGGCACACCCTCTCCCCGTCCGTACATGAATCCAAGGTTGTACTGAGCATCAGCATCACTTTGCTCTGCTGCCAGGAGAAACCATTTCAGGGCCTCCTCGTAATTTCTTGAGATACCCTCGCCATGATAGAACATGATGCCGAGATTGTACTGTGCATCGACATCACCCTGGTGTGCCCTTGCGAGATAGGTATCAAGCATATCAGATGAGGGAGAATCGTGTGACGGCTGAGGTTTCTGTTCCTCTCTGCGCTCTGTCTCATCTTCCTCATCTTTTTTACATGCGTTCCATTTATCTGCTTCGAGCATGACCTCGGCCCGTGGATGCCCCTGCGAGGCTGCCTGAGAAAACCAATGATATGCCTCAGTGTCGCTTCTGGAAACCCCGTCACCTTTTTCATAGAGGATCCCCATGATGAACTGAGCCTCAGCATGACCCTGCTGGGCTGCTTTCAGATACCATTGTGCTGCTTCTGCATCGTCTCGAGGAACGCCACTGCCTTCATAGTACATCCCGGCGAGTTTGAATTGTGAGTACACATCGCCTGATTGCGCCGCAGTACGGATATGCTCGAAGGCATCCGGATTCTGCGACAGAGCCTTCCTGGATACATACCAGATGACCCCGATGAGAATGACAAACAGGACAACTACGATGAGAACATGTGTCGTGGTCATTCGAGACTCCTTGGGCAGTGTATTTTCTCACAAGAAAACAGGGCTTTCAAGCTGATGTTCGTGCAGTCGAAGCACAGAGCACCATCATAGAAAGCTCTATTTGTTTGGCGGCAAAAACATACCGCGCATATCATGCTGAAATTCAGTGTTTATCACTTTTCAGCCCATTTTCTCTATGAATTCAACAAGATCAGGGTCCTGAAGGACTCTTTTCGCAAAGTTGAGATACTTCATCACAATAGAGGTGAGTGACATCTGGAGAGCATAGTGCCTGACCGGCTTTTCGAGAAGGTGATGTACCCCTGATGCAACACACATGTCCACGATATCTTCACTCGCCTTCCCTGTGATCATGATCGTGTCCTGGTGTGCGGAAGGGAGTTGTACAGATACGGCATCCAGGAACTGGAATCCATTGCTCTGGCCCACGAAGACATCAAGAACGAAGAGCATGATGCCCTTGTCCAGCCCGTGACAGAACGCCGCAGCATCTGCATAGTCAGTAAAGGAGTAGATTTCACCCCACGTGTAGAAAGACCTGATGCTCTCGGTAAGGATATCCAAGACATCCTGCTCGTCATCCACGATGATCACATCCAGTCCATCCGACACGGACATCCCCTCCCTGATGATTGTATTCAAACTGCCAGGCACTCTTAACTGCCCACGTCCGAACAATCACAGTATACAAAAATTATTGCAGGAACACAAACGGATCAGTTCACGGCCCTACCTGAGGAGTGGATACACGAACCCAGACTGCAGACCCGGCACTCGCCGAGGCTGTGCATTGAGTGCGCAGATTTCTTGAGCAGCTCTCCTTCGCAGCTCTGAACAGATTCATAACATCTTCGTTTTTGGGGTGGTAACATCAATTGTGTTACCATGACCAGGAACAGGACAGTGGCAGAGATGAAGTCAAGAATTCACGACCTCGTAGAACGTACCATACCAGACGCACATATCCGAATTCTCCTTGTGAGATGGAGGGCCCCCACACAGGTATAGTTCGGTAATCCTACTCTGTTGCCGCAGCCAGGATCTTCTTCAGTACCTCCTTGCGCTGTTTCAATTCTTCACGGTAATCCTTGCTGTCCGTGTCCGCTATTTCCATCCTGATATCAGATATACAGGTTTCCAGGACATCAACGAGGAGTGCCACCTCTTCTCCTGAAAGATCGATCTGAATCATACGCTCCCCCCCTTTCTTAAGCGTGATGATCACCTGGCTTCAATAATAACTGCAATCAATGTGAATGCAATATGTAAGATCTGTATATTACGATCAATCTTTCCCTACCCACCAGTGGCGTGTGCGCCATGGGGACAGGATATGTACGTTCCTGATGAAATGTAATCTCAATTACATCTTTGCAACAGAACTCCTGGAGAGGATACTAATTATCTCCTGATTCCAGTTAGTTACAGCTGGTCTATGTTTTGCTACAGAGAAACAGGGGCACAAGATGGTCGTTACGCTGGAAATGAAGGTCAGAATCTTCTTCCTGATACTCAGCGCGCTTCTGCTCTTTGTGATTTTACCTATGAGGGCAGAGACGGCGGATTTCCAGCTTTCCTTGCATGACGGGAAGAATCTTCCGATGCATGAGGGTGTTGTAGCCGTTCCTCAAGCGAGTTCACTCGGTCTGTTCCATCTATCCTGCATCGGAATAGAAAAGGAAAGGAGCGAGATTGGTATCATTGGCCCCATAGAAATCCGCTCCCATACTCCAATCTCCCCTGGAAAAGAACTACCAATCGAATTTTACCGTGCTGAGGAGAGCACATCTGAATTCAAGGAAAGTATTCTCCCCCTGTTCGAAGTTGTATGTTCACTGAGCAAACGCATTGCGCTCGGGATGAGAGGGCACCTCAACAGGTACTGCCCGGACATCAATCTCATACCCGATGCTGGAACGAATGAGATCTTTGGATATTCACTCTTTCTCGGGCCGTCATTTTTTGCCGGGCCGGGCGACAGGAAAGACCAGATCTACACCCAGGTTGGCCTCGGGTACAAGGTCCTCAATGACGATCTGGACATTCCGGCAGGTGACTGTCCTACCAGCATCGGCACTGGATTTTCCATCGGCTACAAAGTGAACTGCTCCGATATGAGACTCGGGTACAGCAGGTTCGGTGCATTCTCCAGGTCATCACTTTCTTCTGACGACAGCATGGTCCTTTCCTCGGTCTTTTTCCACCTTACCTATTTCTTCAACTCGTACTGAAGAAGAAATCCGCATCAATGTGTGCGCGAGGACGGAGGAGCCTCTACCTGCCTTACAGATTTCCGCGAGTTTCTTCTGTCTTACGCTTGTCCTCATGGTATCCTGACAACCTTAAGACGCTGCTCTTCAGGGATATGGTCGCCGTGCACGCGCTCAACAACGATCATGATTTCACCCGGTCGCAGGAAGTGTCCCTTCTTCAGGAAACCGATGCTGTCCTGAAGAGAGGCTTCACCCGCACTCACCGGGATGACCCCGTAGGAGAGATTCAGGTGTTCCAGGGTTGTACCATCCGAGCACAGAGCGATAACCCAGCTTCCGGTCTTGAAACGGGAAATCCTTCTCGCAGTAGATCCAGTTGAACTCAGAGAGACGATGCACCTCCCCTTGACTGTCCGTGAAATATTTACTGCATCAAGGGAGAGGATATCCATCAGGTTCACGTTTCGTGCAGTAATCTCACGAACGAGCACTTCCGTCATACTCCAGCCGGATTTCAACCGTTCGCGTTGCCTCTCGGTTATACGTGCTATCCGCGTCATCATTTTCAGACTCTCCACAGGATACGTACCGATGGCGGTTTCTTCTGAGAGCATCACCGCATCAGTCCCGTCCAGTATTGCGTTCGCCACGTCCGTTGCTTCAGCCCGTGTCGGACGTATATTCCCGGTCATGCTCTCCAGCATCTGAGTTGCCGTGATAACTGGCTTTGCTGCAAGGTTAGCCTTGAAAATAAGCTCCTTCTGGGTCACCGGAACCCGCTCGATGGGTATCTCCACACCGAGATCTCCCCGTGCAATCATGATGCCGTCGGAGACATCAAGGATCTCATCGATGTTTTTAAGGGCTTCGGCTCTCTCAATCTTCGCGATCAGACAGACCGAATCAACACGCTTTCCGGCATGATCCCTGACCATACGGATATCGTCTGCTGTCCTCACGAACGATATGCCGAACATCCGTATTCCATGCTGGAGAGCAAAATCCACAAGGTCGAGGTCCCGCTGGGTCACAGTTGCTATCGGAAGCTCGGCACCGGGAAGGTTGAGTCCTTTGCCCGACAGCAGCACCCCGCCTGTTATCACTGTACAGACCACATCATGGAGATCAACCGTTCTTACCCTGAGCTGAATGAACCCATCGTTGAGAAAGATTCTGCTCCCGGGATGCACGCTCTTTGTCAGATAGGGAAACAGAACAGGGATGCGGGATGATGATCCCGTGACGTCCTGCGTCGTGAGCACAACTCGTTGCCCCTTCTTCAGGACACATGAGCCTCCCTCGATTGCACCGATGCGTATCTTGGGGCCGGGCAGGTCTGCCAGGATCGACACAGGAATGTCCAGCTCGTGTGAAATGCTTCTGATGGATTCAATGTCCTGCCGGCGCTGCGCAAGAGACCCATGGCTGAAGTTCAGCCGTGCGGTGTTCATGCCCGAGAGGACCAGTCGTTTCAGGATGGTTCTTGGACTGGATGAAGGCCCGATCGTACAGACTATCTTGGTTTTTTGTGCCGGATACGGTGAAGTCATAGTCTCTAGAGTACGTCTGTGTGAAGAGAAGTCAATGCCGGACCACGATCCGTGTTGTGTTTACAGGGTTATTGAGACGGAGACTTCTTGCGGGCGAGCCGCATCTCCCTGAGCCACTCCATGTAGTAGAAGACGACAGGGATAAAGAACATGGTAAACAGGGTTGAGACGATGATGCCACCGATGGTTGGCAGAGCGAGTGCCATTCTGAAACTCGCACCCGAACCCACGCTGACTGCCTGGGGAACCAATCCGCAGATGATGGCGATGTTCGTCATGATGATGGGCCTGAATTTCTCTCCGCAAGCCTTCCGTACAGCGGTGAGGATATCATCGCCGGCGGTGATGAAACTCATGGCCTGATCTATGATGAGAATGGCACTGTTGACCACGATGCCAACGAGCATGACGATGGACATCATTGCCATCATGTTCATGGTGATGCCTGAGAAGAACAGGGCATAGAAGACCCCTGCAAGACCAAGGGGTATAGTAAGCAGGATGGTAAAGGGGTGGATCAGGGAGTTCAGGATCGCCGCCAGGAGCATGAAGGTAAGGATGGATGCGATCAGGAATGCCTGTGATGTTGCCTCCCCTGCTTCCTGATTGATCTCGACATCTCCCGCGAACTCGATTTTGTAGCCTGGTTCCAGACTGAGGGATTCGAACTTCTTCTCGAGAATCTCCATGTTCTCGGTCAGCGAGAGTCTGCTGAAGAAGCTGGTAAGCGTGATCTTTCTCTGCTTGTCCTTTCTCTCTATGTTCGCCTCAGCCCGTGACGGGATGAACTGCCCAACCTGGCCGATGGGATTGAGGATTTCATCTTTCCCCAGTGGAGCCAGGATCGCACCGAGCAGATTTATGGATTTCGTGTATTTTTCGTCGAGAGCCACATTGATATCGTATTCCTCCCCTTCTTCACGGAAGAGCGATGAATCGTCGCCCTCGATGGAGGCCCTCAGGACAGTACCCAGGAGTGCGTTGTTCGCTCCGTACACGCTGGACTTGAAGTCGTAGGGGACAAAGCGCATTTCCTTTCTGGGAGTCTTGTATGAGCTGATGATGCTCTGGTAGTTGCCGGTATCGTACATGACCTGTTTGACTTCTTCGGAGAGTGTGACCAGCGTGGTGTAGTCAGGCCCGAAGAGATCGACATCCATATCTCCCTCGTTTCCGTGGCTTCTTCCTGCAATCACGCTGAAATCGAGGTCCGGGATGGTGCACAACGGTTCCACGAGACTTTCCGCCACCTCTTTGTCGCTCCTTACCCTGTCAACCGCATCCACAAGTCTGATGTTCACGGAAAGGTTGTGCAGCCCCTTGTTCTTTCCCCCGATGGTGGATGAATAGTCTTTCAGTTCCGGGATGTCTGCGACAAATTCCTCGATCCTCTCTATGACACCCATGCTCCGCTCTATGGACGTATCCTGAGGAAGTTCGGCCTCAACGAATATCTCTGAACTGTCAGAGGAAGGGAATGGTTCCCCGCCCACATATTTCATCAGGTAGATCGAAGAGATGAATGCGATCAGAGTGAGCACCACGGTGAGTTTCCTCCACCTCAAGGAAACATCCAGCATCCTCAGATACTCCCGTTTGACCGTCTCCATCCAGCGGGAAAAGAACATGAGGTGCCTGCCGATTGTTCCCCACCCCTGTTCGATGTTTTCACTATTCCGCATGGCGTACGATGACAGCATTGGTGTCAGTGAGAAGGATGCGAGAATGGAGAATACCGTTGCAGCCACTACCGTGATCCCGAAAGGAAAGAAGACCTGGCCGAAGACCCCCTTCATGAAGGCAATGGGAATGAACACCACGATGTTGGTCCCAGCTGCTGCGATTACGGCGACTGCGACCTCCATGGTTCCCCGTGCTGCACCTTCCTGTGGATCATCGTGCCCCAGCATGTGCTTGTGGATATTCTCGATGATCACGATGGCGTTTGCTACCAGTGCTCCTATGGATACACCCAGCGCCATGAGCGTAACAATGTTCAGGGTGAAACCAAAAAACTGCATGATCAGGAACGAGGAGATGATGGACGTGGGTATGACCACTGATGCGACCAGTGCTATCCTGATGTCTCCCAGAAACAGGAAGAGAACCAGCGTGGTGAGGAGAACGCCCAGAAAAATGCTGGACAGGGCATCTCTGATGGACTCCCTGATGAATGTGCTCGAATCCTTCGCAAGTTCGATATTGAGACCAGAAAGGAGGTCTGTCTTCACCTCCTCGAATACGTTATACACACCATCTACTGTCTGTACCACGTTGCTGTCAGTCTGCTTGAAAATATTCAGCATGACTGCTTCCTGTCCCTTGAACATGGCGGCAGAGGTGATATCTTCGAACCCGTCCGTAACCGTGGCAACGTCTCTCAATCGGATGATCCCCACATCCTCGATGGCAATGTGCATGTTTTCGATCTGCTCGATGGTTTCGAACTGACCCTTGAGCCGCACCCCGATCTCGAATGTTCCACTGTCAATCGACCCTGCTGGGATATCGAGATTCTCTGTGCGGATCGCACGTATTACATCGAGAAGAGAAAGCCGGTAGTTCATCAACTTTGGCAGATCGACCCGCACGTTGATCTGGCGCTGCTTTCCACCTACCACATCAACACTCGCAACGCCGTACACCTGGGAGAATCTATCCTTCAGGAGAGTGTCAGCATACTGGTAGATATCCTGAAGGGGTATGGTATCGCTGAACAGGGCGATGCTCACCGTCGGCTCGTCAAAGGGATCAAATTTTTCAATGATGGGCCTGTCCGCATCATCCGGGAGATCTTTCGATATTGCCTCGACCTTGTCCTTCACCTCCAGGGACTTGATGTCGATGTCGACACCATACTCGAATTCGATGATGGTCAGCGCAAAGTTTTCATAGACACTGGACCAGATGTGCTTGATGTCACTGATATTCGATACTGCATCCTCAACTTTTTTCACGATCTGGCTTTCGATTTCTTCAGGTGCAGCCCCCTCGTACACCTGTGTGACAAGCACGATGGGGAGTTCCACGTCAGGGAACAGATCGACATTCAGTCTCTGGTAGGAGATCAGTCCGAGTACCACGAAGACAGACACGATCATGGTGGTCGTCACTGGTCTGCTGATGAATGTCCGGATGAGGTTCATCTGTCTTCCTGCTTCTGCGGTTCTCTAGAAGGTGACCTTGGTGTTATCGCTGAGCCTGTTGAACCCGCTTACGACCACGGTATCACTCTGGTTGGCACCAGAGAGAATCCGCACGGACTCATCGTTCATCCCCGAGATCTCCACTGGTGCCTTTGCGACACGATCGTCTTTGACGAGGTAGACATAATACGAACCGTCAATATCCTGCTGGAGCGCCCTCAGATCCGTGTAGATGGCCTCGGGATCGTTGATCACCTCTATCCGGGCAGTGGTATAGGTTCCGATCTTAAGGATATTCCCGCTGTTATCCGACTCCATCTCAATCCGGAACAGACCGGTCTTTGGATTGGCGTTCAGGGAGACTTTCGTGACGGTTCCCATGCTCACCCGAGTTACGTCGGAACCGTTTGCAAGCACACGCTGGCCCGTCTGGATGCATCTGATATCGGATTCGCTCACCTCTGCAACGAGCCGGACCCGGTCAACGCGGGCGACTACTGCCACGGGTTTCATCGGGGTGATGAGTTCACCTTCCCTGGCATTCAGATCAAGGATGATGCCATCGATGGAACTCGACAGCGAGACGGTTTCAATAACGCTCTCCAGGTTCGCCCTGTCTACATCGAGCTTCATCTTGATTTCATCGAGCTGGCTCTGGGATACCGCTCCCGAGTCTCTCAGCTCGAGCATCCTGTTGTAATTTTTGAGTGTGGTCTCGTAGACGGCCTTGAGCTGCCGATACTGCGCCGAACTCTTCGGATCTTCCTTGTCGAGACTGATGATGATCTCATTGGCCTTGACCATATCCCCGACCTGGTGATGAACCTTGAGAATCTTCGCAGCTGCCGGGGTGGCAATTTCGGACTGGGTGAGCCCCAGAACCATCGCATTCACCCTGCAATAGAGGCGAAAATCACCCTTGTTCACAGCGCTGATCTCGACCGGTATCCCGTTGGTCTTGTAGTATTGTTCGATTCCGATCGCGTCTTTACTGGAGAGCGACTTGATGACCTGTATCCTGAGCAGTACGGCAACGACTGCAACGAGTATCAGACCGATATAGATGAACTTTCTCATGGTTTATTCCAAAGATTTTTTTCAGTGATCTTCATGTCATCTGACAGATTCCACTCCTTCTCAAACATCACATCAAAGCACGCCCTGCAATGGCTTGTCAATGCCATAGTTTCTTCATGGAGACAGCGTGAATTCGCCCCAAAGACAGCCCTGAGAAAGCCGTGGAAGAGGCAAGAACCCTGAAGACAGTATTTCAGCACCAGACTCATGGAACTTTCAGAAAAAGACTGATCTTCCATCAAAGCCAGATCATCGCGACGAGGAAGATGGAACCTGAACACAGGACGATGATATCAGAAGAACGTGCCCGGATCAGCTTCATCCTTGTGCGGGAAATGCCAGGAGAGTATCCACGAAGTGTGAGTGCAATTGCGAGGTCATCCGCTCTGCGGAATACACCATGAAGCAACGGGACCAGAACCGGCACCAGGGATCGAACCTTCGTAATGAGGCCGCCGGACTCGAGGTCAATTCCCCGTGCCTTCTGCGCCTTGATGATACGATCCGTCTCTTCGAACAATGTCGGGATGAATCTGATGGCAAGCATGACAAGAAGTGCAATCTCGTCGATGGGGACCTTCAGGTGTTTCAACGGCTTCATATACCACTCCAGTGCCCAGACAAGGTCGAGTGGTGATGTGGTAAGTGTGGTCAATGTGGAGAGCCAGATTGCGAATACGAGTTGAAAACCCACACGAAGGCCGCCGATAAGTCCCTGCCTGGTTGCATGGGGAAGCCATGCAAGATGGTCGCCCGGGGTCATGAAAAGATGGAGCACTGCAGTAAACAGGAAGAGCCAGAGAAACGGGCTCAATCCTGTTACAAGCATTTTGCCGGGAATGTTCGCTCTTCTGGTGAGTGCGATGCATACGAGGAAGAACACGACAAGTCCGTAGGGGGTGTCCAGCTGAAATGCGCTTCCGATCCCCAATCCCATGAGAAAGAGCTTTACTCTTGGATCCAGACAGTGGACAGCTGAATCACCTGGCAGATAGTGTCCGAGTGTTACCTTCACGGCAGGTCCTGTGTTCCGGGCCTCTCGACTTCAGAGAGAGTTTCCCACAAGGTGTTCCAGGATTTGAACTGCATTCAATGCAGAACCCTTCCTGAGATTGTCACACACGATCCACAGGGCCAGCCCGTTATCGAACGAGAAGTCTTCCCGGATGCGGCCGACGAGACACTCATCTCTGCCAGTGGCATCCAGTGCAGTCGGGTAGAGATCTCGCGCCGGGTCATCCTGTACGACGAGGCCCGGGATGGAATTCAGCATGGTCCTCACCTCTTCAGGTGATATCTTGCGCACAGTCTCAAGGGACACCGACTCAGAGTGGGAGTAGAATACCGGGACCCGCACGTTGGTGGCACTCATGCGTATTGAGTCGTCGCCAAGGACCTTCTTGGTCTCTCTGATCAGCGTGATCTCACTGTTCGTGTAGTCACTGGTTGTGAAGCTCTCCACGTGCGGCAGCGTATTGAATGCAATCTGGCGCGGGTAGACCTCTGTCTTCACCTCCCTGAAGGTGAACAGATTCCTGATCTGTTCCGTAAGTTCATCCATGGCCTTGGGACCGCTTTCCGATACAGCCTGGTATGTAGATACCAGGATTCTCTTGATTCGGGCTGCTTTGTGAATCGGATAGAGTGCAAGTGCTAGCTGGATGGTGAGGCTTCCCGGGGATGCAATGATCCCTGCATGGGTATTCAGGAGACCTGCGTTGATTTCAGGCACAACGAGTGGCACCGTGTCCTTTAGAGAGAACTCTGAACTGCAGTCAATCACCGTGCACCCTTGAAGGACGGCCTTTGGTGCGAATTCATGGCATGCAGCTCTGTCTGTCGTAAAGAATGCAACATCGACTCCTGACAGGGATTCCTCATTGAGCATCTTCACCCTGAGATCGGTGGATGCAAACTCGACAGACCTGCCGGCAGACCGTGGTGTTCCCAGGGGAACAACTTCCTTGACCGGGAATTTCCGTTCCTCGAGGATCTTGATGATCTCTTCTCCCGTGGAGCTGATCGGCTCTATGACTGCAATTCGGTATTCTCTGGTCATCCTCAGCTACCTGTTCTCTGTCGATGTATCCTCACCGCTGTGCGAAGACGTCATGTGGGGTTATATGCTCCCCCTCCTTTTTATGTGCTCGATCAATCCACCATCTTGAATCAGCTGCTGCATGAACGACGGTATGGGTTTTGATGAGAATTCCTTTCGTGTACTCAAATTTCTGATAATGCCACTATCTGCATCAACTTCCACTGTATCACCCTGGTTGATCGCCTCAGCTGCTTCGTCAGATTCAAAGATGGGGAGGCCCATGTTGAAACTGTTCCTGAAGAAAATCCTGGCAAAGCTTGATGCAATCACGCAGCTTACTCCACAGGCCTTTATGGCGATCGGTGCATGCTCGCGCGAGGAACCACAGCCGAAATTCTTTCCCGCAACAATGATATCTCCAGGCTGCACGTTCGAAGGGAATGATGGATCGGCATCCTCCATGCAGTGATTCTTGAGTTCCTCAGGATCGGAGGTTGTGAGATAGCGGGCAGGAATAATGGCATCCGTATCGATATCATCACCGAAGACAAATGCGCTGCCCTTGAATATCATTCTGCAACCTCCTGAGGGGAACAGATCCTGCCGGTTATAGCAGAAGCTGCAGCGACTGCAGGGCCACTGAGAAACACCTCGCTTTCCGGGTCACCCATTCTGCCGATAAAATTTCTGTTCGTGGTTGCCAGGGCCTTCTCTCCCCGTGCCAGGATACCAAGGTGTCCTCCGAGACAGGGGCCGCATGACGGTGGCCCCATGATTGCGCCAGCCTCAAGGAAAACCTTGATGAGGCCTTCATCCTCTGCGTCTTTGAACACCTGGGGTGTAGCGGGGAGGATGAGACATCTCAGGTCTCGTGCCACCGCTTTCCCTTTCATGATGCCTGCAGCAACTCGTAGATCTTCAATTCTGCCGTTCGTACAGGACCCGATGACCACCTGATCCAGTCTGATCTCGTTCACCTCGCTGATACCACGTGTGTTCTGCGGCGAGTGAGGGAATGCCACCTGTGGTTCGATCTGTGAACAGTCATATTCCCTCACCGATTCATAGTGCGCATCCGGATCACTTTCGAAGATCGTGTACGGCCTCTTGGCCCTGTGTTTTACATAGGTTTCCGTTTTCTGGTCGGCCGCCATGATCCCTGCCTTTCCTCCTGCCTCGATGGCCATATTCGACATGGTGAGACGGTTGCTGATATCTAGTTCGGAGATCGCCGTACCTTCGAACTCCAGAACCTTGTACAGAGCTCCATCAACACCGATATCCCCGATCAGGTACAGGATGAGGTCCTTGCCACCGACCCATGGCTGGAGTTTTCCGTTGAAGATGACTTTCATGCTCCGGGGCACCTTGATCCATGCCTGGCCTGTCATGATTGCAGCCGCAAGGTCGGTACTGCCCACACCGGTAGCGAATGCCCCCAGGGCACCATAGGTGCAGGTATGACTGTCGGCTCCGATAATGAAATCCCCGGGGAGAACGAGCCCCTGCTCTGGGAGCAGGGCGTGTTCCACACCCGCACGACCTGCATCGTAAAAATTTCGGATATGGTGCTTCCTGGCGAAATCCCGTACACGCTTGCACTGATTTGCAGATGCGATATCCTTGTTCGGGGTGAAATGATCCAGGACAAAGACAATGGAATCAGGATCGGCAACACTCCCTGCTCCGCCAGCATCAAAAGCCCTGATTGCCAGTGGCGCCGTGATGTCATTGGCAAGAGCTATGTCAACTCTCACCCTGATGATGTCATCCGGTTTGAAGTCCTTCGCGTCCGTATGGTCCGCGAGGATCTTCTCTGCAATAGTCCTGCCCACAGCCCTCCCCATCATAAGCTCGGGTACGAGGAGGTTTTCCTGGTCTTGAGAAACTCCATCCTGTTCATTGCATTCACCAGGGCCTTTGCCGAGGCAACCAGAATATCCGGATCCGATCCCTGTCCAACTGCGACAGTGTCCCTGTCCATCAATTCTACCGTGACCTCTCCCTGGGCATCGGTTCCCCCGGTGATTGAACTCACAGAGAACCGCTTGAGTTCTGCATTGAATCCCGTCATCCTGATAATTGTCTTATAGAGGGCATCCACCGGTCCGTTCCCGAATCCTGCCTCCTGGATGGTCTTATTATCCACCATGAGCTGCACGGTTGCCGTGGGGACAGCAACTGTCCCGGATGTGACATTGATGTGCTTGAGTTCGTACTTGTCCGGCACACGGTAGATCTCTTCCAGGACGATGGCTTCGATATCGGCGTCAAAGACCTGTTTTTTCTTGTCGGAAATCTCCTTGAAGCGTTTGAAGACCTTCTTCACATCCTTTTCGCTCAGGCGATACCCGAGAGACTCCAGGCGCTTTGTCAGGGCATGTTTCCCTGAGTGTTTCCCCAGTACAAGCTGCGACATGCCGATACCAACGGCTTCGGGTGTCATGATCTCGTAGGTCGATCGCTCTTTCAGGTATCCATCCTGGTGTATCCCCGATTCATGGGCGAAGGCGTTGGAGCCTACAACCGCCTTGTTCGGCTGGACAGGAATTCCTGTAATGTGGGAAACAAGCCTGCTGGAGGGAAAAATCTGGCTCGTGTCGATGGTGGTGAACAGGTGACCATAGAGATCCTTCCTCACGTTGAATATCATCACCACCTCCTCCAGGGAGGTATTCCCGGCGCGTTCCCCGATGCCGTTGATCGTGCACTCGATCTGCCGCGCTCCTGCCAGCACTGCGGACAGGGAATTTGCAGTGGCCAGACCGAGATCGTTATGACAGTGAACGCTTACCGTCACGGTGTCGATTCCCTCGACATGTTTTTTCAGGTGGGTTATCAGGTTAAAGAATTCCTGGGGGTTGGTATATCCGACGGTATCGGGCACATTGATGGTATCTGCACCCGCCCTGATCGCAGTGGAGTAGACATCCACGAGAAAGTTCCAGTCCGACCGGGTTGCATCCTCCGCAGAGAATTCCACGCTGGGTGAAAGCTCTCGGCATGCGGAGACCGCCTCTTCCACAGACAGGAGAACCTCTTCCCTGGTCTTGCGAAGCTTGTACTTCATGTGGATATCCGATGTAGCGATAAAGGTGTGCAGACCCGGCCTTTCGGCATCTTTCACGGCATCCCATGCGACGTGAATATCTTCGCTTCGTGTTCTGCACAGCCCGATCACGATCGCCCTCTGAACTTCTCCTGCAACAGCCTGGACGGCATCAAAATCTCCGGGAGACGTCACCGGGAAGCCCGCTTCAATCTTGTCTACACCGAGCATCTCCAGCTGCTTTGCCACAAGGACCTTTTCATGAACATCCATGCTCGCGCCGGGAGACTGCTCCCCATCCCGAAGGGTGGTATCAAATATGATTATCTTTTCCTGTGACGCTGTCATGTGCAGACCTTTCTTCTTCCTTCCGTTCTTTCTTGTATGCAATCAGGTGCTGAATCCCATCCCACACCGCACCGCCGATGATAAACGTCATAGCCAAAACAAAGAGCATGACCTCCGGGGAGAGGGCCACGACAACAAGGAGAAGAACTCCACATACCAGCAGCTGAAACGGATGGGCCTTGATGTAGGAAATGTGCTTGAAGCTCGGGTACCTGATCGTGCTGACCATGAGAAAAGACAACAGGTACATTCCCAGCAGAATCATCCACGCATCGATGGGTCCCGTTACCCTGGTCAGGAGCACCACGCTCGAGACGGCTCCGGCCGCCACCGGAATGGGCAGTCCGGTGAATGACGTGATGTGGAGTGTGGTATCAATGTTGAATCGAGCAAGCCTCAAGGCTCCGCATGCAACGAAGAGAAAGCAGGCAATGAACCCAAACCTCCCGTACAGGCTCAACTGCCAGAGATAGACCATGATCGCTGGGGCAACTCCGAAGGAGATGACATCGGAGAGAGAGTCGTACTGCTTGCCGAACTCGGATACCGAGTTGGTCATCCGTGCGACCCGCCCGTCGATCCCGTCAATGAACCCAGCGATGAGGATCAGGATTGCGGCCATGGTATAGCTTCCCCTCAACGAAAACGAGATGGAATAGAACCCGCAGAACAGGCTCATGGTGGTGATGAAATTCGGCAGGAACGGAATCATCCGCTTCTTCCTTTCCTTCTGCCTTCTCCTCATCCTTCCCCCCTTCCGAGGACAGTCACACCTGCTGCAACCTTATCGTCCCGATTCACCAGGATTTGCCATCCTGCAGGAATGTAGCACTCCAGGAGCGATCCGAACCTGATGAGCCCAATCCTCTGTCCCCGTTGGACTGATTCTCCCTGCTCGGGCCAGCAGGAGATTCTCCGGGCAATGAGCCCGGCAACCTGGTCTACCCTGAAGATCCCATCCTCGTTCTGCAGGTAGATGATCATTCGTTCGTTTTCCTCGGTCTTCTCTCCGAGATTCGCCATCCTGAATTTCCCCGGCCGATACCGCTTCTCAGCAACTGTTCCGCTGACAGGAGAGCGGTTCACGTGGACATTGAACACCGACATGAAGACGGAGATTTTCGTGCAGGGACCGACCTTTTCTTCGTTCGTCTCCACCACATCGAGCACCGTACCGTCAGCAGGTGATGTGAACAGGTGCTTTCCGTCCGGCGTCCTCCGCTCGGGATCACGGAAAAACCAGGTGACGAAGAGTGCCGGCACAATACCGATCAGGCCCAGCAGCCGTGATCCGGTGAGGGCCAGGAGTACGAACAGCGCCGATGAAGTGGCAATAAAAGGGAATCCTTCCCTGCGTATGTTCACTAGTTTACCTTCTTGTCCACCTTCCTGCTCTTTTCAATCCAGGGCATCATGCCCCTGAGTTCTGCCCCGATCTTCTCAATGGGATGCGTCTCGCCTTTCCTGGTGAGCGCGTTGAATACCGGCCTTCCAGCCTTGTTCTCAAGGATCCATTCTTTTGCAAAACTCCCGTCCTGAACCCCGGCGAGGATCTTCTTCATGGTCTTTTTCACGTTCTCGTCGATGACCAGGGGCCCCCGTGTGAGATCCCCGTACTGTGCCGTATTGCTCACGGAATAGCGCATGGTGGAGATACCGCCTTCGTAGATGAGGTCCACGATGAGCTTGAGTTCGTGCAGGCATTCGAAGTACGCCATCTCGGGTGCATATCCCGCTTCCACCAGGGTCTCGAATCCCGCAAGGACGAGCGAGGTGACACCGCCGCACAGAACTGCCTGTTCGCCGAAGAGATCTGTCTCGGTTTCTTCCGCAAAGGACGTCTCCAGGATCCCGGCCTTTCCCCCGCCGATGGCACAGGCATACGCGAGGGCAAGGTCCTTGGTATTCCCGGATGCGTCAGCATACACGGCAATCAGCATGGGAACACCTCTGCCCTGGGTATACTCGAAGCGGACCATGTGGCCAGGTGATTTCGGCGCCACCATGAAGCAGTTGACCCCTGCGGGGGGCATGATCTGCCCGTAGTGGATATTGAACCCATGTGCGAATACCAGGTATTTCCCGGGCTTCATGTGGGGTTCGATCTGTGTTCTGTAGACATCGGCCTGCAGTTCGTCCGGGATGAGCATCATCACGACATCGGCCCATTTTGCTGCTTCAGATGTTGTCATGACCTTCAGGCCTGCACTCTGGGCCTTTGCTCTGGTCGGGCTTTCATCCCTCAGACCGACAACCACATCGACACCAGACTCCTTCAGGTTATTCGAATGGGCAAAGCCCTGAGACCCATACCCCATGACCGCCACTTTTTTCGAACGGATCAGCCCAATATCTGCATCACGGTCGTAGTACACCTTCATTACAACAATTTCCTCCTTCCGTGCATTTCTCTTTCCATGACGATTGTCCCTGTTCGAATGAAGTCTAGAATCCCGATGGGGGACAGGATTTCCACGAATCCCTGGAGCTTGTCCGTATCCCCGGTAAGGGCAAGCGTATAGGAGTTGGGAGAGACATCCACGACCTTGGCCCTGAATATATCTGCAACGCGGAGCACCTCCGCCCTCGTCTCCTCTCTTGCCTTTACCTTGACGAGAATCATTTCACGTTCCACATAGCTCTTGCCTGCATAGTCCACTACCTTGATTACGTTGACGAGCTTATTGAGCTGTTTCTTGATCTGCTCGAGAACCTGTTCATTGCCTGAAGTAGTGATGACCATCTTTGATTTCGAGGGGTCCAGAGTCGGAGCGACGGACAACGATTCGATGTTGAATCCACGGCCGGAAAACAGGCCGACGACCCTGGAGAGGACTCCTGCCTGATTATCAACGAGAACTGATATCGCATGTCTCATAAGCGGCCTCACACCAGCAGCATATTATTGATCGGTGCCCCCGCGGGAACGATCGGGCAGACATCTTCCTCCTGATCAACCACGAAATCCACAAACACAGGACCGTTTATCGCCAGGGCCTGTCGAATGGCGTCGTCCACGTCAGCAGGGTGTTTCACCCTGATTCCCGCAGCGCCATAGGCTTCCGCCAACTTCACGAAATCAGGAGATGTACTCAGACAGGTATGGGAATACCTGTGCCGATAGAACAGCGCCTGCCATTGTCGAACCATGCCTAGGTATCCATTGTTGAGAATCATCACCTTCACCGGGAGATTGTACTGAACGGCTGTCGCAAGCTCCTGGATGTTCATCTGGATGGAGCCGTCTCCTGCAATATCCACGACCGTTCGGTCCGGAAACGCTACTTGAGCCCCGAGTGCTGCCGGAAATCCGTATCCCATGGTCCCGAGACCTCCGGATGTGAGAAAGAGCCGTGGTCTGGCAAACTTGTAGAACTGAGCCGTCCACATCTGGTTCTGCCCCACTTCTGTTGAGACGATCGTGTCGTCTGGAGCGAGCTCATCGATGCGTTCGATGATATACTGGGGCTTGATGGTCTCTCCCTGGGTATACCGCAGGGGCTTTTCCTTCTTCCACTCATCGATACGGCGGTGCCATGGTTCACTGTTGGCGTAGAGTTCTCGTAAATCCTCATCTTTGTCCTTGAGCTGATCGAGCATTCCCTCGAGGACGAGCTTGCAGTCGCCCACGACAGGGAGATCCACCTTGACGTTCTTGCTGATGGAGGTTGGGTCGATATCGATATGCACGATCTTTGCTTTGGGAGCGAACTCGTCGATCTTGCCGGTGACACGGTCGTCAAACCGTGCTCCGATTGCGATGAGGCAGTCTGTTTCAGTAACCGCCATGTTGGCGGCATACGTCCCGTGCATCCCGAGCATGCCAAGGGACAGATCATGGCCGGACGGGAATGCTCCCAGGCCCATCAGGGTCGTCGTCACTGGAACACGAGTTTTCTCGGCCAGAGAAAACAGTTCCTCAGATGCATTGGAGTGGACCACCCCCCCTCCTGCATAGATGACCGGACGTTTACTCTTCAGGATAAGGCTTACTATCCGTTTGATTTGGCCCAGGTGCCCCCGGTAGGTGGGACAATATCCCACCAGTGAAACGCTGTCTGGATATTTGAAGTTCACGAGGCTGTTCATCACATTCTTGGGCAGGTCCACGACCACCGGTCCGCATCTTCCCGTACCTGCAATGTAGAACGCCTCCTTGATAACCTTTCCGAGATCAGTGACATCCTTGACCAGATAGTTGTGCTTTGTGCATGGTCTCGTGATCCCGACTGTGTCCGCTTCCTGGAATGCGTCATTTCCGATGAGATGGGTGGGAACCTGACCGGTAAATACCACGATGGGAATGGAGTCCATGTATGCGGTCGCGATCCCGGTGACCGTGTTCGTCGCTCCCGGGCCCGACGTCACCAGGCAGACTCCTATCCTGCCACTTGCCCGAGCATACCCGTCTGCGGCGTGGACGGCACCCTGTTCGTGTCGGGACAGGATAAACTGGATGTCAGGGGCATCCAGGATGGCATCGAAGATATCGAGCACTGCACCACCCGGGTATCCGAATACGTGCTTGACGCCCTCGCACTTAAGTGCCTCGATGAATGCGTATGCCCCGGTAATCTTTTTCATTGA
This sequence comes from Desulfomonilia bacterium, assembly GCA_049975365.1. Classification (GTDB taxonomy): domain Bacteria; phylum Desulfobacterota; class Desulfomonilia; order UBA1062; family UBA1062; genus DSBG01. Next base: position 22,674 of record JBNGDS010000017.1, read on the forward strand.
ATTCGCCTTCACTCCTGCGTTGTATCTGGAGAGGATACCTGCCCGGAACGATATTTCCGGAGGATCTCCTCGATCCTGTCCTTGCCTACCAACTTGAGCTTCTGGATTTCCTTTCTGCGCAGCTCATCTTCGGTACTGAGGTAGCGCCTCTTGTTAAACTGTTCAAGCTTTTCCTCATAGTCCAGGTGCTCATCCCAGAGTTGTTTCAATTCCTTGTCCTTCGGGATGAGCTTCCGTATAAGTTGCAGATCGGTATCTTCCATTCACTATACCCCTCAATTTCTTGGTAAGGTACATCTAGAACACATATACCCTCACCTGTCAACAGAGTGATGGAGAGGTTCGGGGCGCAAGGGAACGGGTATGGATATCCTAGAGAAAGATATACTTCTTGAAGAAAAAATGAATAATGAATGTCACGATCACAATGAGTGCGAAAAGCCTGTGAACGCTCAACCACCATGCCCGGTAATCACGGTTGATGTAATACCCGTACAGACCAAGACACGCTGAGATCACCAATGCGGCAGCCGTGAGCAATCCTGTTGCCGAGAGAAACCCGGCCAGGAACACCGCTGCTGTGTGGGCAGCCAGGAAAACGAGTGCTGCAAATCCGAAGAACCGATGATTTCGAACCACTACACGCATGACTCTTCTATAGGCCTGGGCAAAATCCTGCCTATTAGGAGGAAGATTCTTGATATACTCTCTGCTGATCTGCTTGAGCAGGTAGTTCAGGAGTGAGAGGAACACAAACCCGGCGATGCACCACCCGAAAAATTCTTCCAGACTCATGACCAGCACCCCGTATCTTCTCAAAATAGACTGTACCAGATTCGTGAGAACCTACCGGGAGATGCCTGAGAAGTCAAGCACGAGAGATGATCCCGACGTTCACCTCCCTTGGGATCTGAATCCCTCTCCCCCAGGAAGTTATCGTATGTACACGGGGCGCCAGGAAACGGCAATGAATCACCTATCTTACCGACTTGAACGTGTTAAGGAATTCCTCCCGGTTTCCGATAGGGTAAGCGGGACACGTTATGGATACATACCTTGCACGTCAGCCGATATTCAGCAGGAACAAGGATATCTATGCCTATGAACTCCTCTTTCGCGGGGGAATGCAGAATTTTTTCCCGGATATCGACGGCAACAGTGCAACGTCCCGGCTCCTGTCCAACATCTTCTTCAACTCCGATATCGATCAGATAACGGACGGAAAACGGGCGTTCATCAATTTCACCTATGAACTCATCCTCAGGAAGATTCCGCTGATGTTCCCCTCTCACATCACGACCGTGGAGTTACTGGAAACCATCACTCCGGATGAGAAAATCCTCGAATGCTGCAAAGAATTTTTACAATTGGGGTACGTGCTGGCACTGGACGACTTTGACTATTCCCCTGAGATGGAGTCTCTTCTCAGAATCGCACACATCATCAAGATCGACTTCATGAAGAGTTCTCGAGAAGAGATCCAGGGGTATGTCGATCGATTTATTCCAGAAGGGAAGAAACTCCTGGCGGAAAAGGTTGAAACCATGGAGGATTTCCAGTCAGCCCTCACCATGGGTTTCTCGTACTTCCAGGGCTACTTCTTCAGCAAACCCCAGGTCATGAAGGAGACTGACATCGGCAGTCTCAAGATGAACCTGCTGCAGATCATGTCCGAGGCCGCCAGTGACGAGTTCAGCATCACCAAGCTGGAAAAGTTGATCTCACGCGATGTGGGCATATCGTACAAGCTGCTCAGGTACCTCAATTCACCCTTCTTCAGGAGGGCACACGAAATTTCTTCCATCAGGCACGCCATCGTCATGCTCGGTGAGAACGGCATGAAACGGTTCCTCTCCGTCATCATCCTGGCAGAGCTCAGTGACGACAAGCCTTCTGAACTTCTGAAGAGTTCCATCATCAGGGCACGGTTCTGTGAGAATCTCGCATATCAGAAGGGATCACGCCCCGATCCATCAGAGCTGTTCACCCTCGGTCTGTTCTCTCTCATCGATGCCATCCTCGACAGCCCCATGGACGCCATCATGAAAAAGCTCCCGCTCTCTGCGGGAATCAAGTCGTGCCTGATGGGAGAGACAAACGCATTCAGTGGATATCTCGACTGCGCGGTACACTACGAACAGGCCAGGTGGGATGAAGTTTTTGCCCTGTCAAGAACCCTGTGCATCGACCCCGAGAAGCTCCCCCACATCTATCTCGATGCCCTGGGATGGGCGGACGCCCTGTTCAGTTCTCAGCGTGAGTAGACACCTCGGTATACTACTCCCAGAGGGTGCTTCAGGATGTTGCGTAATGTGCCACCCTGTCCCCCACCTGTGACGTTGACAGACCCATGTGCCCTGCAGCGAGAGATGTGATGTCGTTTGTGAGCACCTGGATGATCCCTTTCTCCACGCACTCGGCTGCTGCGTCTTCTCCCAGCGTCTCCAGCATCATCTGAGCCGCGCTGATGGCGGCAAGAGGATTGATGATGTTTTTCCCGGTGTACTTTGGTGCAGATCCCCCGATGGGCTCAAACATGGACACGCCTTCCGGGTTGATGTTTCCTCCCGCGGCAATGCCCATTCCACCCTGGGTGATGGCTCCGAGATCGGTGATGATATCTCCGAACATGTTGCCGGTGACCAGGACATCGAACCACTCCGGATTCTTCACCATCCACATGCAGGTGGCATCCACATGAAAGTATTCACGTTTGATCTCAGGGAAATCAGAGTTTCCAACCTCGTGAAACACCCGTTCCCACAGGTCGTAGACATAGGTGAGCACGTTTGTCTTGCCAACGAGGGCCAGGGTGTTTCTTCGGTTGCGTTTTCTCGTATACTCGAAGGCATATCTCAGACACCGTTCCACCTGAAAGCGTGAGTAGATCATCTCCTGCACCGCGATCTCGTGAGGTGTTCCCTTCATGGAAAAGCCGCCCCCACCTGTGTAAAGTCCACCGGAGTTCTCCCTGACCACAACATAGTCGATGTGCTCCGGGCCCTTGTCCTTGAGCGGTGTCTCCACGTTCGGATAGAGTTTCACCGGCCGCAGGTTAATGTACTGATCCAGTTCGAAGCGAATCCTCAGGAGGATTCCCTTCTCCAGGATACCGGGTTTCACGTCCGGGTGGCCGATGGCACCGAGGTAGATGGCATCGAACGTCATAAGTTCATCAACCGCACTATCCGGAAGGATCTCCCCTGTTCTCAGGTACCGGTCCCCCCCAAAATCGTAGGTGGCAAAATCGAAGCTGACTCCTTCCTTGGTGGCGACAGCATCGAGAACCTTGATCCCCTCATTCACTACTTCGGGACCTGTTCCGTCACCCGGTATCACTGCAATCTTGTACGATCGAGCCATTCGCGAACCCTCTCCTTCGACGTATTGAACGTGTTCTCAGTATGCAAAAAATGATCAGTGGGCGATATCCCACAATGGACTGATTGTCAAGGTGTTCTTGGACCGCAGCCGAGGTCTTGACATCATTTCTTCTCTCCACGAAACAGGAGTATCACCTCAAAATTGTCAGCTGAAGAGGGATCTCACTCCATCGCGATATCGCGTTTTATCCGATTCGGAAGACATTCCTCAGACTATCACGGATACTCGCCGGCGTACTGATCCAGATAGCCCCTAATGTATGTCTCTACCCGTGAATTCGGTTCATAGATACCGAAGTGTCCCTCGCATAGGATGTCCGCCTTGAGTTCCAGGAGCTTTTCCATGGAGACTCTCCACTGGCTGATGTCCGAGTTGAACTCCCTGCTGAAGGGGCCGTGGATGTCCTGACCGAACAAGATGCGCTTTCCCGCCCTGTCAAGATACACAACGATAGATCCCGGGGTATGCCCTGGTGTGTGGAGGCAATGGATCGTTTCACTGCCGAGGACAAGGGTTTCGTAATCACCGACGAGCCTGCGATCCACCGGTGTATGCGGCAGTCTCGTCCCATACCAGTGCGCGGCAGTCAGGTAGGGGTCTCCGGTTTCGATGGCGCCTGCGTCGAGTTCGTGGGCGATGATGCCACAACCGAACTGTTCGCGGAAGTATGAGGCAGAGCCAATGTGATCCACGTGGCAGTGGGTCAGGATCAGGGATCGTATATCCTGCGGATCAAACCCCAGGTGTCTGATATTGTCTTCTATTTCTCGAGCTCCCCTGCCTGCCCCGGCATCGATCATCCCCAGTTCGTTGTCGCAGACGATCAGGTACACGGCCGCATCCTGGGGATGGGAAAATCCCATACCCCCGATCAGGTACACGCCCTGAATGATCTGTTGTCCTGCCATTGGTCCCCCCTTCGGGATAGGTTTCCATACAGCATCTGCTCATGTGATCAGGCATCAGGATAGCGCACGTGGCATGTGCGCTTCAAGCTCGAATTCTTGGTAAAAATCAGTTGAATGGGTCTTCCATGAGGCCGCTATTCCGTAGAAGCTCGATTCCCGCCGATTCTTCACGGGTGTGAGAGACATCTTCACCCGGTATCGCGAACTCATGGTCACTTTAACCACAGGAACTCTTTACGAGGCTCGAGCGGTCAGATTTGGCCTGTCCTCGCCCGTACGTACCTTGCTTCTCCTGTCCTGGAGGATCTTCAGGGTAAAGACTGCACCAGGGTTTGCCTGGGGAATGACATCGATTTCTCCGCCAATTTTTACCATTGCGATGCGTGCCTCGGTAAGCCCGAGTCCTATCTTCATCGGGTCTGCAGAATAGAACGGAGCGAAGAGTGTTTGAATATCTCCACAAATTCCAGGACCAAAGTCCCTGACGGAAATGCACGCATATCCCCTTTCTTCGCTGATATCGACGAGAATCTCTTCTGATTCACTGTCGATGGCATTTTCAAGGATCCTGAGCAGGGCGCATCTGACATGATCTTCATCGGTGAATGCCCTGACACCCCCTGTGGTGACCACATGTACGGGGACAGATGCCCTGAATCCCGCCAGGGTCTCCCTGACAAGATGTTCCATGTCTACATCGGTGAAGAACTGTTCCATGGTGACCAGGGATTCATAGCGCTCGATGCGCTCGATCATGTCTTCGATCCTGCGTATGGAAGAATAGATCCCGGACAGTGCCTGCCTCCTCTTCTGGTCATCGTTGTCAATCTGCCCTTTTTCCAGACGATGGATATACGCCCCGATCACGGTCAGAGGGTTCCTGAGTTCATGGGAAAGACCGTTGATCATCTGAGTGAGATCGTTCGCCTGGATGCTCAGGCGATACTGCATGGCCCGAAGGTCCGTGATGTCTCTGCCGATGATCGAGAGGGCGTAGATATGATCGTCTTCACTCAACGGTGTACTCATGAGCGAAAATGTCCCGATCCTTCCGCAGCTGAGGATCAGTTTCACTTCACATCGTGAAGGGACGCCCCTGTGAAACCCCTTGCGAAGCATCTGTGTGAGGTTCTTCCTGTCATGCTCAGAGACCGAGTCGATGAATGAACGCCCTACCAGGGACTGACCGGATTCCCCCAGATAGTGTTCGAGCGTCTCGTTGCAGAACATGATCCTTCCTGTCGGCCCGAGCACGAAGATAAGATCGGTGGCGTTTCTGATGATGGCCCGATGTCTCTTACTGTCCCGCAGGAGCATCCTCTGCTTTTCCTTTATCGTGAGATCCTTTTCAGTGACTGATCGAATCAGCCTGTCCCCGATATCGAAGGATTCCTTCATTTCCGAATACAGCGATGAGATTGCTTCGATCACGGCAGGATTGTTCGGGATCACACCTGAGACACGTTCAGGCAGAGGCCCCCTTGGAATTGCATCCGACACCACATAGGCACGGTGGCATCTGATATTCTTCCATCTCCTGATATGCCCTTCCTGGATAAACAACAACCCGATTTCGTCGATTTCACTGATGCTTCGTATCTGCGTAATCTCACTATCCAGATGCGGTGGAGACTCTCCGAGCCAGTAGATACTCATCTACGTGAAATCGGAATATCGCTGTTTTTTCTTGAAAAACAAGGAACTGGTCCGTGACGGTGATCAGGAGACAGAGAATTTTGAAGTGACGCGCGTTCTTCTCCTTGAGCCTGGAAAGGCGCTATTTGACGATCATCAGGTTTGCCTGTTTGAGTCTCTGTGCAAGGCTTGAAATGATCTTATGGGCAACCTCAGGATTTTCCTGGATAAGCTTATCGAGCCCACCTTCAGCAACAGGGATGACTTCTACAACGCTCTTGCCTTTCGAACGTATGGTTGCACTTCTCGGTTCATTCAGGATGAAGCTCATCTCCCCGAAATACTCTCCAGGCTTCGTGATGAGACCAATCTGAACATTCTTCTTGAGGACTTCGAGCCCTCCCTCGGTGTGGTAAAGCTTGTAGATTTCGGTTCCATTGGTCCCCTCTTCAATGACGACCTGTCCATCGGAATATTCCCGCAGGTCCAGATTGATGGTCTCGCCGTAGGGGATATTCGCTTCTGCAATGGATGTTGTCTGCTCCAACTGGAGAAACGCGGACCTGAGGACCATTGAGGCGAGTGCAGGCTTTGAATATGCCACCTCTTCGATCAGCTCTGATTCATAGGTGGCGACCCTGGAGATCTTCATTGCCTTGGCCGTCGTGGTATAGGGAATCCCGCGATAGTAATTCTCCAGGCCGAACACATCCTTGTCCGAGAGGATGCGTATGGGTTTCTCCATCTGGAAGATCTGTACCTCGCCTTCGAGAATTGCATAGAAATACGTATTCGGGGAACCCTCCCGGACAATGATCTCTCCAGGCCTGTATTCCCTGACATCTACAGACTCTATGGGCCGTGTCTCAAGCATACAAGAACTTTCGGCAATACCAGGGGTAAACTTTACATACACGGGCGCTACAGGGGCCAGTGACGGGAATGTGTCTGTATGATTTCGTCCAGTTCTGGCCACTCTACCGGATTAATCGTTGGTGTGTTTTCCCCCCTCATTACTGCAACAACATGACGCACTGAATCTCTCAGTGCATCGAGATTATACCCCCCTTCCAATGAATACACAACGGGTGCCTGAACCTTTTGTGCAGCATCGTGAATGATCCCGGCAAGAGATGCAAAGCCCGCGGAGGAGAGCCGCATCCCGCCGATGGGGTCCATAGCGTGTGCATCAAAACCCGCTGATACAAGAACGAGTTCAGGGGTGAACGCCTCGAATATCGGAACCATGAGATACCGGTAGAGTGCGACATACTGGCCATCACTCTTGCCCCCGCGCAGCGGGCAATTGACAGTGAAACCCGTCCCTGAGCCTGCACCTATCTCGGAAAGAGCCCCCGTTCCGGGATAAAACGGCCATTGATGAGAAGAAAAATAGAGCACGTCTTCACTCGTATAAAAGCTCTCCTGGGTTCCGTTTCCATGGTGGACATCAAAATCCACGATCATCACCTTCCTGATTCCAAAGGACTCCTGTGCCTTCTTCGCGGCGATCGCGATATTGTTGAAGATGCAGAACCCCATGGCATCGCTGCTGGTCGCATGATGGCCAGGCGGCCTCACACAGGCGAACCCGGAAGTAATCTGTCTGCTCAGTGCCATTTCGGTAAGCTTTATCAGGGATCCCGCAGCATAGAGGGATACTTCGTACGAATCCCCGCAACAGACGGTGTCAGGATCCAGGTCCACGAGCCAGTTCCTGGTGCATGCCCGCGAGACCATATCAACGTAGCCCCTGTCATGATTCAGGAGAATATCCTCTGTTTTTGCCATGACAGGATCCACGAGAGATACGCTGATGTCCTTCCCTTCGTCCCCTGCAAAGAGTGTGTGGAGGTAGTGGATCCTCGTTGGCGCTTCCGGATGGTAGCCGCCGGTATCATGCCTCATGAAGAGGGGATCAGAGACAATGCCGATCATATGTTGAAAACCGCACTCAGATCAGGATATCCACCGAGTGCACCGTTTCCTCCTTCTGTGCTGGATAGGCGATACCTTTCGCGACGGGAAAGACATCAAGCTCTGTTTCTATGCGTCCATACGCGAGTTCGTGGATCACTGAGGCCTGAGAGACCATGGGATCAACACCCAGAGTTGTGACGTCTGCAGGCCTGGCAACAAAAATTCTACCCGAAGACGCATACTCAATCGGACTCTCAGCCGGGACCGGCACACGGATGCCCGGGTCACTCTCCGTCTTATCAGGTGGTTGTCTCTGAATCTTTACATACTTGAATCTGCAGAATGGGAGTTCTAGCGATATACCCTTCAGATCCGGAATATGAGAAAAAGGGTTCTCACAGGGCATTACTAGTGCACATACGCCATTTCACGACACGGTGCAAGACAAAAATACCCCGGAAGATGACTTGCAGCGCGCGTTTCACTCCCCTGTCCGGTGTAGTGTGCGGCAGTTTCTCTCAATGTATACCAAGCTACCCTGTACCACACGCATCACTGCGTCATCCATTCTCGATCAAAGAGAATTCATATTGAAAAAACATATGGGTGGTGATACGTCTTGAAAGTACTATCTCATCAAAAAGGGGGGAATGAAATGAGGAAAGTTCTGTGGGGAGTTTTGTGTCTAAGTGTGCTTTTGTTCGCTTCAGTTCCGGGTTTCGCCCAGGATGTTCTCTCCCAGGCGGACTCACTCTTTGAGCAAGGGGGGCTCGACAATCTCAAGCAGTCTGCAGAGCTCTATGCAAAGGCCTTTGAAGAGAATCCAACCAGCTATGAGGCTGCCTGGAAGGCATCCCGCTCGTATCGGGAATATGCGAACACAGCAAAGGAAGAAAATGTGCAGGGCTGGGAGGATATCTGCAAGGAATACGGGAAGATGGGCATGAGCTATGGGGAAAAGGCGATCGAGCTCAATCCGAATGCCATTGAGGGATACTTCTGGTATGGCTGTTCGGTGGGAAACTACTCCGACGGGGTGAGCATCCTGACAGCTCTGAAAGAAGGGCTCAAGAACAAGACCCAGGAGAGTTTCGAGAAATCCTATGAGCTCGACAAGAACTATGAAAAGGGTGGACCGATAAAGGCACTGGGCCGTTTCTGGTTCGTTCTCCCGTGGCCGTTGAGCGACAAAGACCTCTCTTTAGAATATCTCAGGGAATTCCAGAGCCTGTATCCGGATGATCCGGAAGGACAGGTATTTCTCGCAGAGGTCCTGATCGACAAGAAGAAAAAGGATGAGGCAAAGGCCCTGCTGGAAAAGGCCGCCGCATCCGATGAGAAGTACTTTGTGGACTGGGCAAACAGGCTCCTTGCTGATCTGTAGCAGTTCCAGAGATTCTTCAATAAAAAAGCGCCCCGTGTCGGAAGGGGCGCTTTTTTTTCACGTGTGATGTGCTACTCTTCGAGGGCCGATCTGCTGAGCGCCATCAGGCATGCCTGATCGATCTTCCTCATCGTGCGCAGCAGCAGTTGAATGTCACGGTTATTCTGATCCGCAAAGGCGATGCCCATGCCCGTGTCGGGAATTGATCTCGCTACTCTGCCATGAACGTCGATAACCTTGCCGATATCAACGGCATCGAGACTCAGGTGGATGAATTCTCCTACAGCGAGCGGCTTGGAGGTCTCGATGAACACCCCGCTGGTACTGATGTTTCTGACTGTCCCTTTCAACACCGTACCGTTCGCATCCTGGTATCGTGCTTCGATCCTCAGTGGTTTTCTCGACTTCCGCCTTTTTTCCTTCACGCCTGCCCCGCTTTTCCTATATTCATACGTCTCTTTCGTCATGTGCTCCTGTTTTCTTGAGAGCGAAGTGTCTTCATTGGGCAGCCCCTCGGCTTGATTTCCAGACGCTGAGGTAATCTTGACCAGCATCCTGATCAGCTCCTCCAACAAAAACCTGTTCGTGTTCGAAAATTTTATTGCCATACCCCGACCGGGATCAGATCGAACAACATACCCCTGAACATCGATCACCTTGCCGAGGTCATGTGCATCAAGACTGAGGCTCAGAAAAAAGCCTTGAGGCAATGGGATGTCTGTCTTAATGTAGATCCCTCCCGGACTGATGTTCCCTACCCTGCCGCACCTGATCACACCGGATTCATCATGATAGCGGGCATCTATCTCGATATATTCTCTTTTCTCTCTTCTCTGTTCTTCCATAGTACTCCGCATTCATGTGTACTTTCGTCATATTTTCAAGATTCCATTAATGAAATCCATGGTACGAATGCTTGGATGAACTGTGTCACGTCGCTCGGAAAGCCGCTGTATACAGGTGAAGAGTGTCCTCTGGTGTGTCCAGGTTCACGAAGGAGGAAATTGACCTTGATCTCCAGGAGAAATCTGTGAATACATAGTCGAGCGTGAGCACTGAGTGAATCACGGGTTTTCCCGGTGATCCATGTTCCCCCTCACGGGAGGTGACAGACATGCTGAATGGAGTGACACCATGATCACAATCAATGAAAACTATCTGAAGCTTACGGCATCCTATCTCTTTTCTGAAATCGCGAAACGGGTGAAGGCCTTCCAGGAGGCCAACCCCGGTCGGGACATTATCCGGCTTGGGATTGGTGATGTTACCCGGGGATTGCCGCCCGCATGCATACAGGCCTTCCACAGTGCAGTTGATGAACAGGCTCAGGATGCCTTGTTTAGAGGCTACGGACCCGAACAGGGGTATTCGTTTCTCAGGGAAAAGATCGCACAGCACGACTACTGGGATCGTGGTGCTGATATCTCACCCGAGGAAATTTTTATCAGCGACGGATCGAAGTGTGATACGGCGAACATCCAGGAGCTTTTCTCTCTGGACAGCACGGTTGCAATCCCTGATCCTGTATATCCGGTGTACCTGGACACGAATGTGATGTCGGGCAGGGCAGGTTTGTATCAGAACGGCCGATATGAGAACATTGTCTACCTTGACTGCACCGAGGAAACCGCCTATATCCCGGAACTTCCGAAAGACGGAGTGGACCTGATCTACCTGTGTTTTCCGAATAACCCAACCGGTGCAACCATATCCTCTCGCCTTCTGAAAGACTGGGTTGTGTATGCACGTCAGAACAGGGCGATTATTCTCTACGACGCCGCGTATGAAGCTTTTGTTCGAGACCCTGACCTGCCACGGTCAATCTACGAGATCGAGGGTGCAACAGAGGTGGCAATCGAATTCAGGAGTTTCTCAAAAACAGCGGGGTTCACCGGGACACGCTGTGCCTTCACCGTCGTCCCGAGAGACTGTATGGCCTATGACTCTTCAGGGAACAAACACGCAGTTCATGCCCTGTGGAACAGGCGACAGAGCACAAAATTCAACGGCGTATCATATCCTGTCCAGCGGGCTGCCGAAGCGATCTACAGTGAAGAAGGCAGAGCACAGGTCAGGGAACTCATCTCGTACTACATGGACAATGCCTCCCTCATCAGGAACGAACTCCGCTCTGCAGGACTCTCCTGCAGCGGGGGCGAAAATTCGCCGTATATCTGGGCCAAGACTCATACAGATTCGTGGGAATTCTTTGACCACCTGCTGGAAAAGGCTGGCGTGGTCTGTACCCCGGGGTCAGGGTTCGGCAGGTGTGGACAGGGGTACATCCGAATCAGTGCCTTCAACTCACATGAAAACGTGAAAGAGGCTATGGAGAGGATAGCAACTGCGCTTTGATATCCATGGCATGCCTTGTGGCAGCCAGGGAATCCAACCCGTTCGGCAGCGATCAGGGTGTGTATCCTGCACGATAGTGTGATCACATGGATGTCTCGGCTCAACCACTCGAATTGATTCAAGATTTCAAACTGTTAGCAGATTATTCGCACGTACGCCAATTCTCTTGACGATATGCAGAGACTCTGTTAAGTCAAGCGTACCCTCCTGGGGGCCCGCATGTATCCACGCGGGGAGTTCATGAGCGGAAAGACTTCACGAATGCTGTGGGAGCATCAGATCGTATGGTGAAAATCCCCTTCACAAAGATGTCCGGAACAGGCAATGATTTCATTGTGATTGACGACATCACGATCTCGCATGACATGGACTGGGGTGTCTTTGCATCGCAGTACTGTCCAAGGAGAATCTCGGTGGGTGCAGACGGGGTCCTGGTTCTTCAGAAGTCTGACTCATCAGATTTCATCTTCAGGATTTTCAATGCCGATGGTTCTGAGGCTGAGATGTGTGGAAACGGGGCACGGTGTGCGGCCTTGTTCGCCTTCGATCACGGACTCGCCGGCAGGACCATGAGCTTTTCAACCATGGCCGGTGTCGTGTCGGCAAAAGTTGACACACAGGGCGTTTCCATACAAATGACCGATGCCTCCATTCTTGAAAAAGATGTCGAGATCGATCTGGTCACCGGGAAAACTCGAGTTCACTTCATCAATACAGGCGTCCCCCACACCGTGTATTATACGGACCATCTCCCCTCACTCCAGATCAATGAACTTGGCAGGAGCATCCGGCACCATCCCAGGTTCGCTCCTGCAGGGACAAATGTGGATTTTGTCCAGGTTGAGAATTCCCATCATATCCGGGTTCGAACCTACGAGCGTGGTGTTGAGGCTGAAACCCTTGCCTGCGGTACCGGGGCCGTCGCATCTGCTCTCATGAGCACCCACTTGGGGAAGATCCCCGGGCCTCCGGTTCACATCACCATGCCCGGGGGAACACTCACCATTGATTTCAACATGAGAGAAGGAGTGTACCACAATGTCTGGCTTTCCGGTCCTGTTACAACGGTGTATACCGGAGAAATCCTCGTGAACCAATGACGATGAGTCACGATCTCCTCTGCCTGATCCAGTGCACATGGGTGGGATTCCCGTTCACCTATCGGCGTTCATGTGCCGGAGAGTTGCCCGATGCGTGAAATCGTTGCAGTGCTCGATTTCGGATCGCAATACGCCCAGCTCATTACCCGACGTATCCGGGAGTGCGGGATATATTCGGAAATTCTCCCGCATGATATCAGCGCACAGGAACTTGCTTCACTGAATCCGAAAGCGGTTGTACTCTCGGGTGGCCCTGCTTCGGTTTTGGACGGCACCCACCCCGGTATCGACAGAGACATCCTGTTTTCCGGCATGCCGGTACTGGGGATCTGTTACGGTCTCCAACTCATGAGCCTTGAACTGGGAGGATCAATCGAGAGAGGCCACAGCCGCGAATACGGTCCTGCCTTTATCCACATCAAGGGTGATACCCCGTTATTCTTCGGACTCGGAAGCCGGGCGGATGTCTGGATGAGCCATGGTGACCATGTGGGAGTCCCCCCGGAAGGATTCCAGATCCTTGCACATACAGCCTCGTGTCCGGTAGCGGCCATGGGTGACTCCGAGCGGAAGCTCTACGGCGTCCAGTTCCATCCCGAGGTGGTACATACTCCACGAGGGCTTGAAATTATCAAGAATTTTCTCTTTTCCATTGCAGGGTGTACCGGCGGATGGTCCATGGCTGGGTTCATTCAGGAAGCAATCCGTACTATTCGTTCCGAAGTAAAAGACTCCCGGGTCATCTGCGGACTTTCGGGCGGTGTCGATTCTGCCGTTGTTGCGGCGCTGCTCAATGAGGCCATCGGGAAGAACATGACAGCCATCTTCGTGGACAATGGTCTCCTCAGGGCAGGCGAGGTCGACGAAATACGGGAGATATTCACCCGCGTGTACCCATTGAATCTCGACGTGGTCGATGCACAGGATGCATTTCTTGACGGCCTCAAAGGGATTACCGATCCCGAAGACAAGAGAAAGATCATCGGAAAGGTCTTCATCGATGTATTTTACAAAGAGGCCGCCAGGATAGGAGGGGCCGAGTACCTCGCCCAGGGAACGCTCTACCCGGACATCATCGAGAGCACGTCTGCGAAAGGAGGCCCATCTGCAACGATCAAGAGCCACCACAATGTCGGGGGCCTTCCCGAGGACCTCCAGTTTACCCTTATCGAGCCTCTCAAAGAACTGTTCAAAGACGAGGTGAGAGCACTGGGGAGGGAACTTGGGCTGCCCGGGAGCATCGTAGATCGTCAGCCTTTTCCCGGTCCAGGTCTCGCAGTCCGTATCCTGGGAGAAGTGACGCGGGAGAACATAACCATCCTCCAAGAAGCGGACACCAGAGTCCAGGAAGAGCTTTCAGCCTACGAAGGATATCCGGATATCTGGCAGGCATTCGCTGTATTGCTCTCGGTCAAGAGTGTAGGGGTCATGGGCGATGAGAGAACCTATGCAAACGTAATCGCCATCAGGGCCGTATCAAGTCTCGACGGAATGACTGCAGACTGGGCCAAACTCCCCTATGACGTCCTTGGACGAATTTCCACCCGCATCATCAACGAAGTCGAGGGGGTGAACCGGGTTGTGTACGATATCAGCTCAAAGCCCCCCAGCACGATCGAATGGGAATAATCTGTTTTTGCACAGCACCACGCTCGTTTGGTATAGTGGTGAGAAGACACGTTCATGCGAAAATATACACGAAGAAAGAACCATCGAGAACACAGTAAGGAGCCGAAGCCATGGGAGGCATGTTTGGCATAACCTCAAACAGTGACTGTGTGAGGGATCTTTTCTATGGGACAGACTATCATTCCCACCTCGGAACAAAACGGGGGGGGCTGGCAGTGGTGAACTCGAGCGGGTTCACCCGGTCGATCCACAATATTGAAAATGCCTATTTCAGATCCAAATTCGAACCAGAACTGAATGAGTTCACAGGAACATACGGGATTGGTGTGATCAGCGATACCGAAGCGCAGCCGCTGATCATCAACTCGCACCTGGGAACCTTCGGCATCGTTACCGTTGGAAAGATCAATAACCTCAGGGACCTGACGAATAATGCCTTCTACCAGAAGAAATACTTCTCTGAAACCTCTGGTCAGGATATAAATCCCACCGAACTCGTGGCAATGCTCATCTGCGAGGAAGGATCCTTCGTTGACGGTATCCGACATGTCTTCGACTCCATCAAGGGTTCGTGCTCACTGCTTGTCCTGACCGAGGCGGGGCTCTATGCAGCCCGCGACAGGTACGGACGGACCCCTCTAGTTCTCGGATCGAAGCATGATGCATACGCCGTGTCCTCTGAATCGAGCGCGTTCCCAAACCTGGGGTTCGAGACAGAATACTTCCTTGGGCCGCAGGAGATCGTGTTCATGACCCCGGAGGGGTACGTAAAACTGAATGAGCCTGGAGAAAGGATGCAGATCTGTTCTTTCCTCTGGGTGTACTATGGGTACCCGCCATCCTGTTATGAGAACATCAATGTGGAAGAGGTCCGCTACCGCTGCGGACAGGCACTGGCTATCGACGACCCCGTCGAAGCTGATTTCGTGTCAGGCATCCCTGATTCAGGAATCGGGCACGCCATGGGGTATGCACATCAGAAGGGGATCCCCTACATGAGACCGTATGTAAAATACACACCGACCTGGCCCAGAAGCTTCATGCCCCAGAGCCAGTCCATGAGAGACCTCGTTGCAAAGATGAAACTCATTCCAAACAAGAGCCTCATCAAGGGCAAGCGCATCGTGTTCTGTGACGATTCCATTGTGAGAGGGACCCAGCTAAAAGACAACGTCAGAATCCTCTATGACTACGGAGCCCGTGAAGTCCACATGCGCATCGCTTGTCCTACGCTGATTTATCCCTGTGAATACCTGAATTTCTCAACCTCCCGATCTACCCTCGACCTCGCCGGAAGAATGGCCATCCACGAAATCGAGGGGGCCGATGATCGCTCCCTTGACGAGTATGCGAAGGCGGGCACACAGAAGAATCTGGAAATGGTGGAACACATCAGAAAACGACTCGGGCTCACCTCTCTGAAGTTTCAGACCATTGACAACCTCGTTCGTGCCATAGGTCTTCCGAAAGACAAGCTCTGCACCCACTGCTGGGATGGGAGCAGCTACTGCTAGGAGTACATCCCACCGGCACCATCCGTACAGCCGTCTCTCCTGGACGGTCAGGGAACCCGGAATCTCTCTCGTACGGCCGCTTCCTTCCAGGATATCCCCGGCCTTGTCTTCAGTGCTTTTCCACGGTCTGGCAGCTGTCCTGCATCGGTTACAATATTGTTCAGCTGCGTAGTTCTCTTCTGTGTTCCATGAGGGAACAACCCGGTCAGCTTTTTCCAGGAACGATTCTGAAACTTGTCGTAATTATCGAATAAATAGAACTAGTTATTGCTTTTCTACATCTTCTGTGATTTACTGTTCACGGCTGTTTCTCTGGAAAAGGAGGAAGGAACCCTATGGGATTTGAGGTACTAATTTGCAACAATTTTGATCATATGAGCGAAGTGGGGGCACAGGTGGTTGTGGAGGAGATCAGGACAAGACTCAAAAAAACTTCTCCGTTTGTTTTGGGCCTCGCCACAGGCAACTCCCCCACCGGCCTCTACAAGCACCTTGCCAAGGCTGCGAATGAGGAACAGTTCGACAGCTCTTCAATCGTCAGTTTCAACCTGGATGAATACATCGGCCTGCCCGGTGAAAACCCTCAGCAGCGGGCTCTCCACTGTGAGAGCTACAGTTTCTTCATGATCCAGGAGCTTTTCGGTCTGCTCCGGAAGAAGTTCAGGGAAACACATGTCCCCTGGGGAACCCTCATCGACCAGGACCGTCTTATCAGTGAACTCAAAGACAATCCAGGGGATTGGCACGAACAGGGATCGGACAAGGGCAAGGCTATCGTCATCAAAGACCACGCTCGATCAGACTATCTCTCGTGGGTCAAACGGGAGACCCTCGATGCGTACGTGGACAAGATCGAGAATGCGGGCGGTATAGACCTGCACATCATCGGTGTTGGGGGCAGGGGTCATGTAGCCTTCCACGAATCGGGAATTCCCTTTGAGAACAACAGGATGCTCCTGGTGAAACTCGATGAAAACACCATTGCAAATGCCGTTGCAGACGGTCACTTCTCCAGCAGGGACCAGAGCCCGTTGTATGCCCTGTCCATGGGGGCAGAGCAGGTCTACCGGGCAAAAACCGTGGTCCTTCTTGCTAACGGGACCCGCAAGGCCGGGCCTGTTGCTGAATCCCTGCTCGACAAACCGAATCCAGCGGTTCCTATCTCATACGGTCAGATCTATGCGCGCCACGGCGGAAACATGATCTACATCATCGACAGAGAGGCCGCGGGTACTATCCTTTCCCGGGCTTCAGAACTCTCCTCCCGGGGAATTACACTGAGGGATATCAGCGATCAGACTGCCAAGAGAAGAGTCGAAGAACTTGCGTTCAGGAGAGATCCCGATACCTGCCTCTTGGGTTGAACACGGACCAGGGACCGGTTCTCCATTCGCTCTGGTCCCTCTCCTTGCCTGCTCGTCCTTCTCCAGTTCACTAGTAGTGACTCAATATCTTGAAGGCTCCTGCACACACGCCGTCTACAATGCCCTGCATCCACTCCACGCCTCGCGTTCTGGTTTCAGGAGACAGTCCCTGTATTGCCGGGATGTATTCTGATGCGGCCCCGTGAATCTCCTTCGAAAGCATGGAAAGAAAGACTTCTCTCATCTTGTCATTCCCTGCCTGGTCCTTCTGAGTCTCAAAAAATGCTTCGAGCTCTTCCTTTGTTCTGAACAGCTCTTCCTTCAGCGTGATAAGCTCCTCTCTGGCCTTGTCCTTCATGAGGGTCCTGTACTGATCTACTGATGTGGGCATCTTCTGTGCCAGGGCTTTGAGTCTGGAGATCCTCTCGTCGATGGCCATGTCGAGCTTTTCGAGAGCACCCGTGAACAGGGCCTGTTCAAAAAAATCAGGCCCGAAGAACATGGACCTGACATGATGATACCACGCTTTCAGGGCGATGACGTTGGCAATATAGATCAGGTTATTTCGTACCTTTCTGCGGATCTCCCAGTAAAGGCCCGAGTGGAAATCCTGAGAGGAGAGCGTGGGCTCCAGGCCCTGAATGATCTTCCCTCCTTCCGGCACATCGCCCCGGAACACGACACCTGCTGCGATTACAGTTCCGAACCCGATGAGAGCAGGGCCCACCAGCCCTCCCTGTCCTCCAAGAAAGATTGGCCGCTGATTCAGCATGACGCCGCGCGGCACGTCCCCGATCAGTGATGCAGTGGCTTTATCCTGATTCGGTGTGTAATTGAAGTGAATATATGAACTCCCCACCTCGCTGTGGTTCTTCCTGCTCGTTCCACCTGCCATGAGGCAGTCGCAGAAGTTGATTAGGCTCCCGAGCGTCACAAACGGCAGCAGGATTGTCTGTTTGAGCCCCACGGTATGTGCTCCGTTTGCTTCTTCCTCCAGGATGCATGCATCCCTCACGTGAGCCCCACTGGCCAAATTGGATTTATGCAAGAATACAGACGTGGTGAAAAACCCTCCTTTGAGCTCTACATCGGGACCGATCTGGCAGTCCTTCACTGTCACCGGTGCTTCATGTCCGAGTTTCGCACCCTTCATGATGAGGGTTTTATTCCCCTCGATCCTGCATCCGGGATACATGACAACGCCTTCTGAAGAAATATTCTCAAGATTGACCTTCTCGTCGATCTCCACGCTCGCCGGATTCAGAATCCGAACACCACGGGAGATGAGGACATTCACACGTTCACTCATCGCCTGTTTCATGTGGTTGCTCCCCTGTGTGCATTCCAGAACAGGTCCCGTCCCGTACAATCCTGCATGGGAATGTTCCCGGAATCACGGATCGGCATTCAGCTCACCCGATCTTCTCGGTGATGATGTCTGCAATCCTCCTGCAGTAGATCTCCGTTTCCTTCTCGGAAGGACCTTCCACCATAACCCTGCACATCTGCTGTGTCCCTGAATACCGCACCAGAACCCTGCCCTTGTCCCCGAGTTCCTGTTCCACCTCCTGAATAACAGACGCGATCTCAGGAATGGTAGAAAGATCGGGTTTCGACGTTACGTCGATATTGATGAGTCTCTGGGGAAAGACCTTCATGATCTTTCCCAGTTCGGACAATGGCTTGTTTTCATGCTTCATCGCGGTGAGAATCTGGAGTGCTGAAACAATCCCATCTCCTGTGGTGTGATGGTCGAGGAAGATGATGTGTCCTGATTCTTCTCCACCGATGGATGCACCCTTTGCGACCATCTCTTCCAGTACATAGCGGTCACCCACTTTGGTCGCGATGGTCTTTGCGCCAAGTGATTTGAGTGCAAGCCCGAGCCCGATGTTGCTCATGACCGTGCTGACCACGAGGTTCTTTTTGAGTTTACCCTGCTTCTTCATGACAGCTGCGCACAGGGCCATTATCTGATCACCGGTGAGTACGTCACCATTTTCGTCAACTGCAATGACACGGTCGCCATCCCCGTCAAAGGCGAATCCCGCATTGGCCCTGTTCTTGACAACCTCATGGGCCAGCGTCTCCGGGTGTTGAGAACCGCAGTCCTTGTTAATATTTCTGCCGTCAGGATCGTCAAAGAGGGTAATCACCTCAGCCCCGAGTTCGAAAAACGTCTCCGGTGCAATTTTGTAGGTAGCACCGTTCGAACAGTCCAGAACTATCTTCATGCCTTCAAGGGAATACTCGTTGGGGAATGATTTCTTGAGAAAGACGATATATCTTCCACGGGCATCGTCAATCCGGTATGCCTTTCCCATGAGGTGGGGGTCCACGTGCAGGGACGAGAGATTTTCCATACGGATGAGTTCCTCGAGCTCATCCTCCTTGGCATCCGGCAATTTGAACCCATCCCGCGAGAAGATCTTGATGCCATTGTCCTGGAAGGGATTGTGAGAAGCAGAAATCACGATCCCTGCATCTGCCCTCATGCTCACGGTCAGGAACGCGACGCCGGGTGTGGTCATCGGACCGACGAGGAGAGCGTCCGCCCCCATGGAACAGATTCCGGACACCAGTGCATTCTCCAGCATGTATCCTGAAAGCCGGGTGTCCTTTCCGATCAGGATACGGGGCGTGTGCCCTTTCTTTCGTGAAATGTAGGCGATTGCCCTACCGACCTTGAGGGCCATTTCCGCGGTCATCGGATCGATATTCGCCACTCCCCTGATGCCATCTGTTCCGAACAATCTGCCCATATCTCTTCCCCCTCCTGTACGAGATAGTGATCGGCGGCTACGTACCATAAAACACTGTATCAGAACAACCGGAAATATGGCGTCCAGAAGCCGTATTCGGGTCATTCCGTCGATCCTGTCTCACCGGCCCCGACACTCATGAAATGAATTCAAAAGACGACTCTTCTTCACAGTGCTTCTTATCGAGATCAGGAGCGATCTCATGAGATATCGGGCGATCTGTCCACACGCTCAAGAAAGTCGTGGACATCATACCCCGACTCACCTGCGATCCTTTCCAGCGTGGCGATCACCCGGTAGGCACTCGCGCTGTATTCACGGGTACCAGTCCCTTTTGAAACGACATGGACGCCGGAGGTAGTCCGTACCCTCGAGATATAGAAAAACCAGTACAGCAGCTCCTCCATGGACTCCCGGTTGAACCACCACCTGTCCTGGAAGAGATTCACGCCGAGATACGACCTCACATCACCATCCGAGAACAGATTCCTGACTGTCTTCTTCATCTCTCCAGTGAGAAGTGCATCATCCCAGTCCTGGAATGCAGTAAGGACCCGGATCATGAGGAGTTCCCGACCGGCACGTCCCTGGTCAGTACCGAGGGACTTCAGCGTCTCCCGAATCGCCTTATCCAGCATCCATTCGTTCATGAGAGCCCTGCTGGATGAAGATACCTCGCGTTCTGACGTCAGCATACCGAGTCTGCATACAAGGCCCCAGAGCAGAGGTATTCGGATGAAGTCCAGTTCGCGGGAGAACTCTGACGGCATTGGCCCATAGAGATAGTCTCTCTCCGGTGTCTTATTTTGCCTGCCCCTGCGCCTGGATGTTTGGAGCCTGAATATGCCGGAAAGCAGGGTCTCCGTTTCCTGGAGAATCACCTGCAGGTCCTGGGAAGAATGGGCGTGCACGTATGCTTCGCCAAGGAAGGAGAGATACAGATGTCGAAAGGCATCATCAGGTCCAGCTTTCCCGACAATCTCCCTGAGAGAGTCAGGGTTCACGATGGCTAAAAACGGTGTGCGCACCTTCTCGAGGTAGAGCTCTTGAAGAGAACCCAGGACATCTTCTGTGCCGCGTCCATCCAGCATTTTTTCAAGCCGTGCGAGCTGACCGTCGTGATCTCTGACCTCACGGAAATTCATGAATACATTGGCCTGGTATGCATCGAGATGCACAAAGAGCCCATCCCTGGCGAGGGAACATGAAGATCGGATGAATTCGAGTCTGCTCCTGAAGTCCCGGAAGATATAGAACAGTGCATCTTCTTCCCTGAGATCGAGCCCCTGGGCGAGCGTCCGGTGGTGGATCTTTCTCCCTTTCCCCCGATCTGTACGTATGCCCACCGAGCGACGGATGAACCCTGATGCCTGGGCATACCGGTTGTTGTACACCACCAGTGCCCTCTCTTCACCAGAACGGTTTGAGTAGGCAAACACATCCTCGTTTACGTGTCCGCTCGGCATGACCACATCATACAGCACAAAGTTTTCGACACCACTGAAGAGAAATCGCTCTTTCAGGAGGGGGAATATCTCTTCCTCGTGGCGTTTCACCAGGTCATGGTCCACGCCTTCATCCCAGTAAGACCGTGAGTACTCCATGCCGTACTTTTCGGAAAACCCCTCTACCTGACCGTGCCCGAACATGGGCAACCCGGGCAGCGTCACCATCAATGTTGCAACCCCGAAGTACTTGTCGCCCTTTCCGAACTGGGTAACTGCTGATTCTTCGTCTGGATTATTCATGAAATTCACGAATCTCCTGAGGATCTCTGGATTGAAGCGCAGGACATTCTTCATCACATCGCGATACTTGCTGTTTTCTTCAGCCTTCAGCATGTTCATGAATGCACTGTTGTAGACACGGTGCATGCCGAGGCTCCTTACAAAATACCCTTCCATGAGCCAGAATGCCTCCGCAAGGAGCAGGGTATTCGGTACTTCCTGAGCCAACCTGTCCACGAGTTCGCGCCAGAACTCCACAGGGAAACACTGCTCGAACTCCTGGGGCGAAACCGAGTGACTGGCACGTGAAGGGATATCCCCGCCATAGCCAGGCAGTGGATACCACAACCTCTGGAAGTGTCTCTTGGCAAGTGTCATCGCTGCATCGAACCGTATGATGGAAAATCGTCTTGCAATATCGATGGTCTTATCGATGACTGCATCGCGAACTTCCTGCTTCAGGAAATCGAGCTGCGCGGTATCGTTCCAGGGCATGCTCGTACCGTCATTTCCGTGGTATATGTAGCGTGCATCCCCGGTTTGACGATTCATCCACCTGAACACAACGGCTGCATCACGTCGATCCCAGTACCCGTCTTCAATCTTGATCTCGACGCGATCATCGCCAGAGAGATTCTCGCCGGTGAACCGGTATGAGGGAAATGGGCTGTGATCGAGCTGGATGTACCACTCAGGATGTTCTATTACCCATCTTGAGTAGATCCCGGTATGGTTGGGCACCATGTCGGTAGCCATCCGTATCCCATAGCGAAGCGCGCGGTGCTGGAGATTTTCGAACGCATGATCTCCCCCGAGGTCGTGGGCGATCGTGTAGTCATAGATCGAATATGCAGAAGGAAGAGCCTCGGGGTTTCCTGTCAACTGTTTGATCCTCCTGGAAGCCGGGCTTCTCTCCCAGATCCCGATAAGCCACAGACCTGTGACTCCCCATCGTGCAAGAATCTCGAGTTCCTCGTCCGGGATCTGGTCGAGTCTCGATATGGAACGACCATATTTTCTTGAGAGCTGGTACAACCATACATGGATGCTCTTGGCGATGAGTACGAGCCTCGACATCCAGTCAATATCAGTGCTGAATCGTTCCAGATCCTCGAGGTCCTTCAGACCGAACCAGGGAACACGTGTGGGGCCTGGACCGGTAAAATGCTGTTTTCTTTCCTCCCTGATGAAATCCATACCCTTGAGGATACGTAGCAGCATCTCCCCCAGAAGGGGCCCCCAGTGGGTACGGATGTATTCCAGCTGATCAAAGAGTGAATTCGGAGCTGCCCTGGCAGGGGCCCTGAGAAGATCGAGGAGAGTCTGCCCGTATGGTCCGAAAGAAGGCTGGGAAGAAAAGAATTCCTCGAGGCACTTGAGTATCTCGGGATATCTGCTCTGCTTCTCGAGGATACTGTCATCAAAGAGCTCGCGATACGGATGGAACGCAGGATTCTCGTTGGCCAAGGAGAGCATGAGCATTTCTTCGAGACTGATGTGGGTATTGGGGATCATGTCGGTGGTGGTTCTGATATAGGCCTGGGGGGATATTTCACCCCTGTAGACGTCAGATCGGGGAAAGAGATCGACAAAGTGCTCCAGGGTGGAATCGACATCCCCAACCCGTGATTGTGTCCAGGAATAGGCATCGGATATGATCGTCGGCTTTACAGTCCTGCGGTAGAGCTCCACGATGAAATGAAGGATCTCGTCGATGAGACCCATAGCATAGATCTCAGCAGGTGACACCGACCGTTCCGGGTATGCAGCAGCATTCCTGCTCTGATTCATTCTCTCTGAAAACCTGAGGGCAGCGGAATAATCAGCAAAAACAACGTTTCCGCTTAAAGAAAAGAGGGTTTCGTCAAACTGGTATCTGTCGCGCGACTCTCGTGAAATATGAAATTCAAACATGCATACCTGCTCTTGAGTATGGGTTTTTTCATTATCATACCATCTCGGTGCTTCTCCCTGGTATCTGATAGTTACACTAAGAGGTCACAGGAGAATGTCAAGCGTGAAAGTGAATCGCATGAATCATTCCGCCACGTGCCGGATTTCCATCACCATGGCCGAAGATCCCGATCGAGGAAACCAGTGCAGATAGGTTTCCTGTTACACATAAAGCATGCTCTAGCCTGAGCGTTTC
>JBNGDS010000018.1:0-45426 GCA_049975365.1 Desulfomonilia bacterium
GTGGCATTTCCAGTTTGATGCTCGCATTCACGATCTTGGAGAGCTCTTCGTCAAGGACGTATCTCTTTGATCCTGTAAAGGTATATTCCTGCATGCATTTTCTCCTGTCGCACGAACTGTGTCCCTTTCATAGCACACTCTGAAGAGGGGTTCAATGTCAGCCGAGGCGCCTTTCAGCATATCAGGGGGGGCAGTGCATGCACAGCAGTTCATCTTTTCTGATCTGATGTGAATATCGGTGGGTAGATGTGCTTCCTGGAGATATTTCCATGGGATCCCTGAAGGACGGACGGGAACACAGGGTCCACTCATGGGAGCTGCAGCTTGATCCATCGTTATCTCCCTGATACTATTGCAGATACCAGACAGTACAGTGCACTCGTTGATTGACGCAGGAGGATGTTTCGGATACATACTAATAAGGCGAGGAACGGGAGATAAGGAGATTTCGTTTGGATACGAGTGATGAAAATCAACATGCAGTAACCTTATTGAAACGCCTGTGGTCCTTCCTGAGAAAAGAACAGGAGGAGTCCGCCACCACCAAAGAGATCGAGAAGATCCTGGATGAAGTGGAGGAAAAAGGAATTATTGACGAAGATCAGGGGGACATGATCCACAATATCCTGGTGCTCAAGGACACAACCGTGAGCGAAATCATGGTCCCCAAGGGAGACATGGTTGCCCTCGAATGTTCATCGTCCCTGGACGATCTAGTTGAGCTGATTCAGAAAGAAGGCTGCTCGAGAATCCCGATCTACGAAGAAAATCTCGATAATATTATCGGGATCGTCTATGCCAAGGATGTTCTGAAATACTGGAAGTCATCAGATGAGATCAGTGAAATCAAGGAATTGATGCACCCTCCCTATTTTATTCCAGAGGGCAAGAAACTCATCGACCTTTTGAAAGAATTCAGGCAGAAGCGCAATAAGATGGCCATCATCATCGATGAGTATGGCACCGTCGATGGCCTGGTGACAATCGGCGACATCATCGAGGAGATCGTGGGAGACATGATCGGTGAAGATGACGAGTACGTTGAGGAGGATATCGTCCACAAGGGCGATGGCATCTACTACGTAGATCCGAAGATGCCGATCGATGAGTTTTCCGAGATCTTTAATGCCAATATTCCAGAGGGGAATTACGATACCGTGGCAGGCTTCATCACATTCCAGATGGAGCGGATCCCACAGGCAGGAGAAATCCTGGAGTATGGCGACATTACCTTTGAAATCGTCGGAGCGGACAAGAAGCGGATCTACAAGCTCATCGTACACTCACATGCAAGGAAAAAGACTTGAGAGCACTCCTCCTGGCTATTTTGGCAGGTCTTCTGTACGCGTTTTCTTTCCCTTCGTTCGGCCTCTGGTATTGTGCATGGGTTTTTGCCGTTCCACTCTTTCTTGCAGTTGACGGGAAAACCTCCAGGGAGGCAGTATTTTATGGTCTGATCTCGGGCCTGATCGCCTGGGCAGGGACTCTGTACTGGATCGCATACGTCATGGATTTCTACGGAGGGATGAGTCTGTTCCCTGCGAGCATTCTCCTGTTCCTGCTCCTGGCGTACCTGTCCGTGTATTTCGGGATCTTCGCATGGGCTTCGAGAATGCTTGGCCGGTCACGGTATGCCTTCATCCTGTTGCCCGGTGTGTGGATTTTCCTTGAGCTCATCAGGTCGTATCTTGTGTTTTCGGGTTTTCCCTGGGCCCTTGTCGGCCATTCACAGCTCCCGTTCACATCCCTTGTTCAGGTCGCAGAGATTGGTGGGGTGTACCTCATCAGCGGAATGGTCGTGATGGGAAACGTAGCGCTCTACCAGATGCTCAGGAGAAAATACCTTGCCGGTGCAGTGACAGTGTGTCTTGTCATTCTTGCCTGTGCCTGGGGCCACTGGAGGGTCCAGGTCCAGTATCCCACAGCCAGGAGCGACGTTCTGAAGGCCGCAGTGGCACAGGCGAATATCCCTCAGGACGAGAAGTGGAGGCCGGAGACCGTTACCCCTACGATCGATACCTATATCCGCCTGACAGAAGATGCCGAGAGTCAGGGAGCAGAGCTCGTGGTGTGGCCTGAGACAGCATGCCCCTTCTATCTGTTCAGGAACTGGGAATTGACTACACGGATCCTTGATCTGAGCAAAAAAGTCGAGGCTGATCTGTTAGTCGGAAGCCCTGCCTTCGAGGGCGACAAGTTCTACAATCGGGTATGGCTCCTGCGGAAGGGTTCAATAGAAGGGTTCTATGACAAGGTGCACCTGGTTCCCTTCGGTGAATACCTCCCGTTCGCTGATATCCTCGAGCCGGTCTTCGGGAATCTCACTCAGGGTGTAGGTGATTTTTCCGCTGCAGGCATGATTCATCCCATCGAAGATATCGGGGTTCTCATCTGTTTCGAGAGCATCTTTCCCGATCTCTCCAGACAGGTGTGCCGTGCAGGGGCAACCTATCTGGTCAATGTATCCAATGACGCGTGGTTCAGGACCTGGTCTACGCCCGAACAGCACCTCCAGATGGCTGCTTTCAGGGCAATAGAAACCCGCAGGTGGCTCCTTCGTTCAGTGAATCATGGGATATCAGCCATCGTGGACCCGTATGGCAGAATCGTTTCAAGGATAGACCTTCTGGAGGAGGGGGTGATCATGGAAGACATAGCGAAGCGGACAGATCTCACGTTTCACACCAGATTCGGTCCCGTGATATGCTGGATATGGGCCCTCTTCAGCGGGATTGCGGCATTGACAAGTTCTCTGCTGGGTGTTAAAGCCTGAATCCCATGATAGCAGATTATCAGCAGAGGATAGAGGTACTCGGAGAAAAGCTCGAACACGTTCGAGGCTATCTTTGAAATCCCTGAAAAACAAGAGCGAATAACTGTCCTCGATACCCAACTCTCGCAGCCCGAGGTCTGGAAAGATCCTGCCAGAACACGGGAAATCCAGTCAGAGAGATCTCGCCTGCAGGATATCCTGTCGAACTGGGGAAAGGTTTCCCAGCTCTGGGATGATCTCCACGTGCTGCTCGAACTGGCACAGGAGGATGAGGCGAGTGTCAAGCCGGACATTGAGGATGCCCTGGACAAGCTCACCGAATGGATCAATTCGATTGAAAAGGCCCATGTGCTGTCCGGACGCGACGATTCCAAGGGTGCATTCCTTGAAATACATGCCGGTGCGGGAGGACTCGAAGCTCAGGACTGGGCGGAGATGCTCCTGCGCATGTACCTCAGGTGGGCAGAGAGGAACGGGTACAGGACGCAGATCATCGATATATCCTCGGATGAGGAGGCAGGCATCAAGTCTGCAACCATTGAGGTGGATGGAGCGTGGGCGTTCGGATACCTCAAGGGAGAGACCGGTGTGCATCGCCTGGTGAGGATTTCACCGTTCGATGCAAACAAGAGGAGGCACACCTCTTTCGCATCCATCATGACCACCCCGGAAATAGATCTCTCCATTGATATTGACATAGAGGAGAAAGATCTGAGGGTCGATACCTACCGGGCCTCCGGCCATGGGGGACAGCACGTGAACAAGACCGACTCGGCAGTGAGGATTACCCACATCCCCACAGGCATCGTAGTTCAGTGCCAGAACGAGCGCTCGCAGCACAAGAACAAGGCCTTTGCCATGAAGCTTCTCGCTTCAAAGCTCTATGAGCTGGAAGAATTGAAGCACAGAGAACGATTGAACGAATTCACCAAGGGGAAAAAAGAGATTGCCTGGGGGTCACAGATCCGCTCGTATGTCCTCCAGCCCTACCAGCTTGTCAAGGACCACAGGACCAATGTGGAAGTAGGTAATGTAGAGGCAGTGCTGGATGGAGACATTGATGAGTTCATCGAAGCCTACCTCATGATGAACGCTTCAAGCGGGGAAAGCCGTGCTCGATCTCAGTAGAACCAGCAGGAGCATCCGTCGGTTCACCAATGCACACCTCAGCGATAATGCCATCGAAAAGATCGTGGATGCTGGGAGAGGGATCCAGGCGAACTGATATTTTTCTCGCGCTAGGGAAATCCTTGACCCCGGTCATGCTTCCCATATATAGAGGTGCTCCATGCCGGTAGAACGTGTACAACTCGATGATAAAGAGATTATTCTGGTCGGAACTGCCCATGTTTCCAGGAATTCCGTGGATGAGGTCCGCTCTGCCATCGAGGAATCCCACCCTGATATCGTTGCCATAGAACTCTGCCAGGCCAGGTATGATATCCTCAAGAATCCCGGGATCTGGAGGGAAATGGATATCATCAAGGTAATCAAGGAAAAAAAGGCGGCATTCCTGTTCGCAAACCTGGTCATGGCTGCATTTCAGAGGCGGATCGGAGATCGGTTGGGCGTGAGGCCTGGTGATGAGATGAGGATCGCCATTGAGCAGGCCGAAGGGAATGGAATTCAGGTCGCCCTCATCGACAGGCCTGTCCAGATAACGTTGCAGCGTGCATGGAGAACCCTGTCCCTGTGGGAGAAGATCAAACTCATGTTTTCCTCGCTGTTCTCGATCCTGTTTTCCTTCGAGGATCTCAGTGAAGACGACATAGAGCGGCTCAAGGACAAGGATGTGCTCACATCGGCGATCGAAGAGGTGGCAAAGCAGGCTCCCACTGTGAAAAGAGTGCTGATCGACGAGCGTGATGTCTACATGGCAAGCAAGATCAGCTCACTGTCTCCCGGAAGGATTCTCGCCGTTGTGGGTGCAGGACACATGGACGGACTCAAGAATGAACTGGGGAAACCCCCTGCAGACCTCAGAGAACTGGAACGTGTTCCCCGGGCCCGGAGAGGCATCTGGAAATGGGTTGTCCCCATGGTGATCCTGCTGCTCGTCGGAGCAGGGTTTTTTTTTGGAGGCCCTCGCCAGGGCTATGAGATGGTGAAATGGTGGCTCATGTGCAATGCAATGTTTGCAGCATTCGGCGCCATGGTCGCGCTGGCCCATCCCCTCACGATCATCGTTGCAGCGGTTGCCTCACCCATTACGTCCCTGAACCCGACGTTGGCAGCCGGGTGGTTCGCGGGGCTTTCCGAGGCATACCTGAAGAAACCGCGGGTTGCCGATTTCGAGTCAATCCAATCGGATATCACCACGGTGAGAGGGTGGTGGAAGAATCCCATTACCCGGATCCTGCTGGTTGTTGTTCTCGCGAATCTTGGCAGCTCGCTGGGCGCCTTCATGGCAATGCCTATACTGACCAGGATCGTGATCAGCGGCTAGCAGAGCAGATATCTCCGATCCTTGTGAGGAAGGCTGGAAATTCAACGGCGAAAGAGAAATACTTTTCATACAATAGGCTATACTTTTCCTCTTTTGCCCCTCGGGTCTCTCTGAACTAAACCATATTCCATGAGAATAACACATGATTTTCCCTGGTATGGTTCTTGCCTGAAAGAATATGCTTCTCAGGCCACATGCCGGTGATCGGCACCCCGGAACCGGGATGGAGGCCAACAGAACGTGCAGGGGGATTTGAGAACACCATGGGCAGAAAGACCACCGCGGTATCAACCCACAATACGATATTCAGGATTCTGAATATCAACCCCCAGGTCAGGGAGATGCTGCAGGAGTTTGGAGAAACAGGGGAAAATGCCTTTGATGTCTATACCCTGTACAAATCAGCCGCGAACAGGCATTTCTCGGAGATCGTCCGGGTGGACGACTGCCTGGATATGAGATGTCTGGCGTGGATGAGCAGGGACGATTTCATCGAGGCACGGAGGCTTCTCAAGCGTCTCGGGCTGATCATTGAAATCATGGACCAGACAGATCGGGGAAGTCTGGAGATTCGTCATATCAAGCTGATACCAGTGAAAGGCACGTCGTCCTGAGGGTACTTCCCAGTTTTGGTCGGTTGAAACCCAGGTCATCACGTAGTCACGCGGAGAACGTCAAGATCCGGACTTCTCCCTGCAAACGAGAAAAAGCAGTGTGTCCCCCTGTCGGCCCCTTCTCAGCAGCCTGTGGTATCGGTGTCAAAGACAGAGAATCTGGGGCCCTCCCGATCCCAGGAAAGCCACGTAGGGCTGTCAAAGAATGCAGGCAGTACAATGAGATGCTCTTCCATGACGGTGCGATGAAGGTGCCCGCAGATCACTTTCTCCACTCCACGTGTACGGGCGATTCCGTCTGCTATGACTGCCCTCGGTGGCCTGATGGAGGCAGACGATCTGACGAGGAAGCGTGCGCACGAATCCTTGAGTCTTGTAGGTAGCCGCCTGTCCAGGATCCTCAGGAGGGGCCACGCCACGGCATGAACGAACTTGAAGCCGTAATCATCTTCAGTCAGGGTATGCCCATGGGCGATCAGGGTGTCAGTCCCGTATACGCTCAACTGAATTTCCTCTGCCTGTGAAACGGTGATCTGTTCATCGGGACAGGTTTTCAGGAGAAAGTCCCGGTTTCCGGGGATCACCTGTACTCCGGGAGCCCGGAGTTCTGCCATGACATCCTGAAACAGGTGTTCCATTCCTGAGTACCAGTAGTCGAACAGGTCCCCCAGGATGAAG
The DNA here is from genome assembly GCA_049975365.1 of Desulfomonilia bacterium. Taxonomy (GTDB): domain Bacteria; phylum Desulfobacterota; class Desulfomonilia; order UBA1062; family UBA1062; genus DSBG01. The sequence goes on from JBNGDS010000018.1 coordinate 6,512, forward strand.
ATCTCTTCTGCTCGTGGTTTCACTGTTCTCAGCCAGGAGATGAATCGCGTGTGGTCCGGCCTGTTTGCTGGAGAGAGGTGGACATCTGCAATAAAGGCGTACACACGGTGATAAAAACAGAACTTGCTTGATATATCAAGTGATTCCTTTTATAAAACAGGTACCATGAACAATAGTCTTCTGCGCAAACGAAACCACTGGCTCCGTCGAGCTCTTGTTCTTTCACTTCTCATGGGCATTGTCCTTGTCTGTACATGGGTGTTCTTCCACAAGGATTCTCAGGAAGATACTTCAACGGCCATGCCTCAACACGTCGTCGAGCCGGAGGATGCGTATTCCGATCTCTTTCCTGAGATGCGGGAGACACTCTCCCATGCAGCCCCTTTGAGGATATCCACGACCATCGACAGGGGGGATTCATTTTACAAGATCCTTCAGGAGAACGGAATATCCCAGAGCCAGGCCATAGATATTCACGCCGCCACCAAGGATGTCTTCGATCTCTCGAAGGTGCTTCCCGGTCACGAGTTTGTCCTGGTTTTCACACCGGACAATCAGCAGCTCATCGGACTCGAATACGTGATTTCGGATTTGAGCCGTCTGGTCGTGAGCATCGCTGATGACAAGATCGAGGCATCCACCCAACAGATCGAGCGGATCTTCAATTCCGCCTACTCCGGGTCGCTCAAACAGCTGGACTTCACCATCAAACAGGGTGACAACCTCTACGACATGCTCAAAGGGGTGGGGGTATGCACCTACCAGATCGATTCGCTCATCAAGTCGGTCAGAAAGCAGTACAATCTTTCCGATCTCGTCCCCGATCATGCCCTGAGTGTATGGATCACAGAAGAAGACCCACCGAAACTTGCCAAGCTCTGTTACGAGATAGACTCGCTGACGTACCTCGATGTGGAACCTGATGAGGGAGTATTCAAGGCCTCGACGAGGACTCTCGAGGTGGATGTGAGACATGAGAGAGCCGAAGGATCCATCGCCAGCTCGTTGTACGAGTCCGCCGTCAAGGCTGGGCTGTCACCCGAGGTCGTGATGGAGCTCAGTGACATTTTTGCCTGGGACATCAATTTTTTCACGGACATTCGGGATGGTGACACCTATACCGTGCTCTACGAGACGTACTTCGTGGAGGGTTCGTTCAAGGGGTACGGGAGGGTGGTTGCCGCACGGTTCATCAACCAGGGTAGAGAACACCTCGCGGTCTATTACGACAACGGCAACGGAACGGCAGGGTACTACGATGAACAGGGAAAACCCATCAGGAAGCTTTTCCTCAAGGCACCCCTGAACTACCGTCGGATTTCCTCCGGGTTTACGTACAAGCGGAAGCACCCTGTATTCCACGTGGTACGGCCTCACCTTGGGGTCGACTACGCGGCGCCCACGGGTACGCCCATAGTTGCCCTGGGAAGTGGAAAGATCATATTCAAGGGGTGGTCGAATGGGTTCGGCCACAGCATTCAGATCAAACACCCCAATGGCTACGTCACCTATTACGGACACCTTTCCCGGTACGCCAGGGGAATCAGAAAAGGAAAGCAGGTGTCCCAGGGTGACGTGATCGGGTATGTGGGTATGACCGGCGTTGCCACCGGTCCGCACCTGGATTTCAGGGTGAAGTACAACGGGAAGTTCATCAACCCGTTGAGGCTCAAACCCGTGACAGGGCCTCCGCTGAAGGGAGACTCGATGGAGGAATTCAAGGCGCATGCGTTACAGAGACTTTCCATGCTCGATGATCCTTCCTTGAATAATACCTCGAATTTGACTAAGATAGAGTAAGTACCTGTAGGAGGTGGAAGATGGGAGGCTATGCCCTTATTACGATAGTTGTTCTCGTTCTGCTGTTTCTCTTTTCAGCGATCAAGATTCTGAACGAATACGAACGGGCCGTTGTGTTCAGGCTCGGCCGGGTTCTCGAACTGCCGAAAGGCCCGGGTCTCATCATCATTATCCCGATCGTGGATCGGTACATCAGGATCAGTCTTCGGACGATTGTTCAGGATGTACCTCCACAGGACGTGATCACGAAGGACAACGTAACGGTCAAGGTGAACGCCGTGGTGTACTTCCGGGTGATCGAGCCCCTGAAAGCAGTCATCGAAGTGGAAAATTACCTCTATGCCACCAGTCAGCTCAGCCAGACCACGCTGCGTTCCGTGTGCGGGCAGGCGGAACTTGACGAGCTGCTCTCCAAGAGAGAAGAGGTGAGCTCCCACATCCAGGATATCCTGGACAAGCATACCGATCCCTGGGGGATCAAGGTCTCCGCGGTTGAACTCAAGCACATCGACCTGCCTGAGGAGATGCAGCGTGCCATGGCAAAACAGGCGGAGGCGGAACGTGAGCGGAGAGCCAAGGTCATCAACGCAGAGGGTGAATTCCAGGCTGCACAGAAACTGTTTGACGCCGCAGCCGTGCTCTCTCGGGAACCGATTGCCGTGCAGCTGAGATTTCTCCAGACCGTCAGGGAAATTTCCTCAGAAGGGTCCACGAACACCATCATCCCGCTGCCCATCGATCTCTTGACCCCGCTGATCAAGAAGCAGGAAGCTACATGATCGATTGATGCCTCTCCATGGATATCATCACCGGACGGCATAATCCGACGTTCAAGCACCTCCTCTCCCTGAAACGGAGCCGGAAGGTGATGCTGCTCGAAGGGAGACGCCTGGTGGAAGATGCCGTTTCCCGGGGCAGTGTTCCCGTGATGGTCGTACTGACTGACGAGTATAGTATCGCATACGGTGAACCTGCGTTTGACCATGTGATTCTCTCAGCACCGCTTTTTGCGACGATTTCCGATACCGAGACGCCACAGGGAATCCTGGCATTTTTCCCCATGCCGTGGGCTGACGTTGCCGAGGCCGGATCCCTGGAACGACTGGTGATTCTCGACGGTATCCAAGACCCGGGAAATGTGGGAACGATCATCCGTACGTCGGAAGCATTCGGCTTTCACGGGATCATCCTCATGGAAGGAACTGCCAATCCGTATTCACCCAAGGCAATCCGTTCATCCATGGGATCGTGTCTGGGAATTCGCATCATGAAAGGGAGCATTACGGCCCTCGAACAGCTCCCCCACAGGATTGTTTCGCTGATCCCGGATGGAAGATCAAGGATTTCTCCAGACAGGTTCACGGGTAGGGTTGCCCTCTGCTTCGGCCAGGAGGCGTCTGGCATCCGCGCGGACATCCTGCGGCTCTCTTCCGATACCGTGTACATCCCCATGCAGGGAAGGACTGAATCGCTCAACGTGGCAGTGACGGCTGGTATTGTCCTGGCATGTGCGTCAGGGGCTCTTGGGGATACCCGTTCTCGGGGGTAGGCTCCCCTATCGCGGGCCAACTCTCAGCACAGCACTCTTTTCTCAGTGAAGTCAGGTGGCATTACCTGGATTCTTGCGAGCATCGGCAGCCAATGACTGCGTTTGGACGATCTCTACATCGGTGTGGGCACGGAGCCTGAATGAACTTCCATGGATGATGCTTCCCGGCTTCAGGAACCGTTTCATGGGAAGCCCCCGCTCGTCATAATTGATTTCCACGATCCCGTGTTTGACGAGTGTGATGTTTGTGCCGGGAACAATGGGGATATCCTGGCCCTTTCCAAAAGAGAAGCGGGAAAATGCTGCATCGTCGTAGAGAGAGGCTGCGTCCATGCCGAGATCTTCGCTCGCCTTTTTGAGCATACGAAGCGTGTAGAGTTCTTCAAGGATGTCATATACCCGTGGATACTTCCTGCACAAACCCCGCAGAGGGCCAGCAGGAATTTTCAGAATCATGCTCTTCTTTAATGCTGCCAGGGTCGCCGATCGGCGTGCGTGGTGAAAAAATCCCAGTTCTCCGAATATGTCACCAGGCCCGAGAACGGTGAGCCTCTTGTTGTCTCTGAGTACATCTATGGCACCAGAAATGATGATGAAGATGTCCTCTCCCGTGTCGTGCTGCCGGAACACAGCATGTCCCTTGGGTACGGTCATGATCTCGATGATCTCCAGGAGATCGAGGAATTCATCCTGCCCCATAATTCTCAACAGAGAAATCTCGTCCTTCTTCAGGGAAGAAGCGGAGTGGCTGAGTTCTTCGCGGACATCCCCATGGAGGTTCATCGACGCATACAACCGGATGATGAGAGATTGAACCTTGGGTGTGGCACCGAGGAGTGTTCGTGCGTTTTTCGCCGCGGCGATTGCCTTGAACGGCATCCCGCGGCTCATGTATTCGCCGATGCAGGTCTCGTAGAGTTCAAGTGCCTTTTTCTCATCCCCCCTGAGAGCTGTTCGTTCAGCCTCCCGAAGGATGTCTCTTGGGCCGGGCGCGTGGGTAGAGTGTTTGTTCATGGTATCCTCCTTATTCAGATCCATCCATAACAAAGCGACATCGGATGAGCACGCGGCACACATCCACAGAGGTACCACATGCGCATCCCTCTCGTGACGCACTCTATTCTACAGTATTGTGAACAGAAGGGAAAGGCAATATGTGAAGGAGGGAAAGTGAAGACGTCCCTGGAAGACAGGGCCCGGGGGATCGTTGCCTAGTCCAGGGTCTGGAGGATGAACTGAGCGATGTGGTGGCTGGCTCTCCCGTCGCCGAACGGGTTCTCACTGGTGGAAAAGGATACCGACGCCATGGTCCTGAAGGCCTCATACAGGGCGTCCGGATCTGTCGGTGCAAGACGATTTGCCCCTGCGCTCACAGTCTCCGGCCATTCCGTTGTGTCTCTCACCGTCACACAGGGGGTCTTCAGAAGAAAAGCCTCTTTCTGGACCCCGCCCGAGTCTGTGATCATACAGTACGCGTCCCGGATCATGGCGATCATGGTAAGGTAGCTGACAGGCTCGATGATGGTGATGGACGGGTGTTTTTCCTTCTCGACCCAAGGATACATGGTGCGTGTCCGGGGATGAATCGGGAAGATGATGGGAACATCGGCTGATATGCGCTTCAGAGCTTCCCAGATCGCGCTGAATTTCTCCGTGTTGTTCGTGTTTTCCGCCCGATGAATCGTGGTGAGGACAAAGGGTTTGTGGAATGGGTGGCTCGTGCTGATCTTTTCGTAGATACGCAGCGCATCATACATGACATCTCCGGTGAATATCCCGGAAATGCCTTCTGCCTTCAGGAGGTCCACGGACGTTCTCGTTGGACAGAAGTGGTAATCTGCGATGCGGTCAGTCAGTACCCTGTTGATCTCCTCGGGCATGCTCCTGTCAAAGCTTCTCACACCTGCTTCCACGTGAGCGACGTGTATCCCCAGCTTCACGGCGCTCAGCGAACCTGCCAGGGTGGAATTGGTATCACCATACACCATCACCAGAGATGGTTTCAGGTCAATGAGAGTAGCCTCTATCTTTTCGAGCATCCTCGCTGTCTGTTTGGCGTGACTGTCTGACCCGATCCCGAGGTGATAGTGCGGATCTTCGAGGCCAAGAGTGGAAAAGTGCAGGTCGGACATGGAGTAGTCATAGTGCTGTCCTGTATGGAGAATCCTGTAGTTCAGGTTCAGTTCCTTGAATGCCCTGATCACAGGGGCCAGCTTGATGAATTGAGGGCGTGCACCGACGATGTGCAGGATTATGGGAGTACCCTCCCTGGCAGGCATCGTGTGGAAATCCGGAGAAAGGCTCTCACTGTGTTACATCTTCACGATTATGCAGTTTCTCTGCAGCTTTGCAGAGAGCTTCTCGTTATACCGCTGCGCAGAGGCCTTCGTGCTGAAACTGCCCCACCGGACACATGACCATGTTCCCTTTTGTTCCACTCTGCAGCGAAGCCTGGCCTTTTCCTTGAGATCCTGTGCAAACTTCTCTGCCTGCTCTGTGGTCTTGAATGCTGCAATCTGGATGCTGTAGTGTTCGCTGCCGGACTCCTCTGCATCTTTTTTGAACAGGATATCGTAGAAGGTGTATTCAAAGGGGCCGATCGCGCTTTTCTGAGAAACCGCGTCGTCCTGGCCGGATTCAGTTCTCTCCTGTTCTGTCAGGATATCATTCCAGCTGTGCTGGAGTGGATTGAATGAGAACTCGGACTTGTTGTTGATTGTGGAAAAGAGAACACTGGCACCCGCAAGGATACCGAGCGAAAGAAAAAGCAGGGCAATATTCTTTGCCAGGGACTGCTTCGGGATTTTCTTTTTCCTTCTCTTTTTCATACACCGTTACTACATGCTCTCAGGTGCGGCAATGCCCATGAGAGCCAACGCATTTGCAATAACCTGCCTCACTGCATCTACGAGAACCAGCCTCGCCATGGTGAGCGGACCATTCTCTGAAATCACCCGGTTCCTATTATAGAACCTATGAAAAGCAGTTGCAAGCTCAACTAGATAAAAAGCGATCCGATGCGGTTCAAGATCAGCGGCAGAGGAGATCACGACATCGGGGTACATGGCGAGCACCTTGATAAGGTCGAGATCATCGGCCTGTTTCAGCACGCCAATGTCGGCCCGTCCTATGTCCGGTTCGATCCCGTTCCCGGAGGCGTTTTTCAGGATTGAACAGATCCTGGCATGGGCATATTGGATATAGTATACGGGATTCTCTTCGCTTTTCTTTTTTGCAAGGTCGAGATCAAAGACAAGATGGGAATCGCACCTCCTCATGAGGAAGAAGTAGCGGGCAGCATCGGGACCAACTTCGTCCAGGATCTCCCTGAGGGTGACGAATTCTCCCGACCTGGTGGACATGGACACGGGCTTGCCCTCTCGCACCAGAGACACGAGCTGGATGAGCAGTGCGTGGAATGCATCGGGTTCTTTTCCCAGAGCCTGGATCGCTGCTTTCATGCGGGGTACGTAGCCATGATGATCTGCACCCCAGATGTCAATAATCTGGGTGAACCCTCGCTCGAGTTTATCCCTGTGGTATGCGATGTCAGGTGCAAAGTACGTGAGAGAGCCATCTTGTTTCCTGAGCACCCGATCCTTTTCATCCCCGTACCGCGTCGTTCTGAACCACACCGCGCCGTCCGCCTCATAGCTCAGGTCAGCTGACTTCAAGAACTCGAGTGTCTCGTTCACCTCGTTCTGTTCGTACAGACTGGATTCACTGAACCAGTGATCGAAATGGACTCGGAATCGTTCGAGGTCGTCCTGGATATCGCCCAGGATGGACTGCGACGCAAACTCCCTGCAGAGCCCGATGGCTTCTGCCTCATCGAGAGAGAGGATACCATCTCCGTGGATTTTTCTGAGCTCTTGGGCAATCTCCCTGATATAGTCCCCCTGATACCCGTTTTCCGGAAACGGCGTGTCCTGCCCGTGAAGCTCCCGGTAACGGGTCAGCACTGAATGCCCAAGGATGTTCATCTGGTTTCCCACATCATTGATGTAGTATTCGGCCTCTACCTCGTACCCGGCTGTCCTCATGATCCTTGCCAGAGTGTCTCCGACGGCTGCACCTCTTCCGTGACCTATGTGGAGAGGGCCGGTTGGGTTTGCGCTGACGAATTCCACCTGCACCTTCTTCCCTTGACCAAAGGTGCTGCATCCGTACGCCGGGCCCTGCCCGTGGATATCCTTCAATACGTCGACCCACACCAGGGGCTGGAGGGTGAAATTGATGAATCCCGGTCCGGCGATGTCAATTCCCGCAAACAGATCACTGCGGTGTTCCAGTTCCTGCCGAATGAGAGATGCAATCTCCCGGGGAGATTTTTTTGCCCTGGATGCCATGATCATGGCAATATTGGTGGTGAAGTCTCCGAACTCCTTGTTCTGGGGAACACTCACTGTGGCAGGGTCACGCTCGAGTGATGACAGGGCCCCTCTGTTCATGAGTTCTTCAACTGCAGTGGTGAGTGCGCGTTCGACCTTCTCCTTCATGTGCGTTCCCCTTGTGTGTGTACCCTCACGTTTTCATGGTGCTCGCAAGGTTTGTGAATCTTCATAACACCAAAAGACACCCCTTTGTCCAGAGCTGAATACCCCTGCTGGACACGGTGTGCATGGGTAGTTTGTGTATTGACATCGATGAGAGGAGGTTCTATAAGTGAATTGTTAGCAGATAAACAAGATGAGTGCTAAGGTTTGATCATATGATTCAGCTAACTGACCGTGATAAAAGCATATTAGGTGCCATTATAAAAGAGTATGTGGAAACGGGTGAGCCGGTAGGTTCCAGGATGATTTCCCGGAAGTACATGGTGAACCTTTCCCCTGCAACGGTGCGAAATGTCATGGCAGACCTCGAGGAAATGGGGTTCCTTCACCAGCCCCATGTATCTGCCGGCAGGATCCCGACACCGGAGGGATTCCGGTGTTATCTGAACGACATCATCGAGATCAAGGCGCTTCCGAGAGGGGAAAAATCACTGATCACCCGCCAGATGTCGCAGGGAACCGGGGACATTCGTGATGTCCTGAGAAAGGCATCTCTGCTCATGTCACAGATATCCCAGAATGCATCCATAATCCTGCTCCCGAAGCTCAGCACCTTCTATTTCAGGCGAATAGATTTCGTACGGCTCGACGAAAACAGGATCATGGTCATCCTCGTGAGCAAGGCGGGAATGGTGTACAACCACATCGTCTACGGCGAGGATCTCTCTCAGGACAAGCTGAACAGCTACAGCAACTACCTGAACGAAGCCTTTGCCGACCTCACGGTCCAGGAGATGCGGGACAGGCTGCTCGGTGAGATGACCAGCGAGAAGGTGAGATTCGACACGCTGGTCAGGGATGCGATCAACCTCGGGGTAACGGCCCTGGATGGTCTCGAAGACAAACCCGACCTTTTTATTCAAGGCAAGGAAACGGTGTTCAACAACCCTGAACTTGTGAATCTGAACAGGCTCAGGGACATTGTGAATGCCTTTGAGGACAAAGGAAGGATCGTTCGCATTCTCAACAAGGTTCTCGAGATTCCGGGGGTGAGCGTTCTCCTCGGAGAAGAACTTGAGCACATTGGGATGGATGATTTCAGCATGGTTGCAAGCGGGTATTACCGAAGAAATGTCCCGGTGGGCTCTCTCGGGGTCATTGGGCCGATTCGCATGGATTATTCAAGGGTCATACCGCTGGTTGGATACATGGCGAAGGTACTCAGCGACCTGCTGGAAGAAGTATAACTGAACATGCAAGGAGACATCATGAACGACAACGGCAATGACATTGAAAAATTCGACGAATCCGCTGAAGAGATGTCAGAGGTTCCCCAGGAGGAGCCGAAGAGTGAAGAACTTCAGGCGCAGATCGAGGAGCTCAAGGACAAATATCTGCGTGCCTACGCGGAAATGGACAACATGCGCAAGCGTCAGGAGCGTGACCGTCAGGACATCATCAAGTACGGCAAGGAAACGATCCTGCGGGACTTTCTCCTGGTCTACGACGCCATCGAGAAATCCATATCCACAGCACTCGAGCTCTATCCTGATGACCAGCCGTTCATCCAGGGTATGCAAATGATAGAAAAGCTGTTCCTGGAAACCTTGAAAAAACACAATGTAGAACCTATTGAAACAACAAACGTGGCCTTTGACCCAAACTATCATGAGGCAATGATGCAGGTGAACAGGACCGATATTGAAACCGGAATGGTTCTGGATGAACTGGAAAAAGGCTTCATGTTGAACGATAGAGTACTTAGACCTGCGAAAGTCACCGTATCGGGTTGATGTGCACCAAAACGCAAGGAGGAGATGAAACATGGGAAAGATTTTAGGAATTGACCTTGGAACTACCAATTCCTGCATGGCAATTATGGAAGGCGGGGAACCGAAGGTGATCGCCAATGCCGAAGGGTCCAGGACCACTCCGTCTGTGGTTGCCTTTACAAATACCGGGGAGAGGCTGGTGGGGCAGGTGGCCCGTCGTCAGGCCATCACGAACTCGGAAAAGACCCTGTACGCCATCAAACGCCTCATCGGCAGGAAGTTTGAAGATCCCGAGGTGCAGAAAGATACGAAGATCATGCCGTTCAAGATCGTCAAGGCCGACAACGGAGATGCGTCCATTTCAGTGGACGATCGCAAATATGCGTCTCCAGAAATTTCCGCCATGGTTCTCCAGAAGCTGAAGATGGATGCAGAGGCATACCTGGGGGAAAAGATTGAGGAGGCTGTCATCACGGTCCCGGCATACTTCAACGACTCCCAGAGGCAGGCCACCAAGGATGCCGGCAGGATTGCGGGATTCGATGTGAAACGGATAATCAATGAACCCACTGCTGCTGCGCTTGCATATGGGCTCGACAGGAAAAAGGAAGAAAAAGTAGCGGTCTTCGACCTTGGTGGTGGTACGTTCGACATTTCGATCCTGGAGATAGGCGATGGTGTGTTCGAGGTGAAATCAACCAATGGTGATACCCACCTCGGTGGAGAAGACTTCGATAACCGGATTATTGATCACCTGGTGGCCGAATTCAGGAAGGAGACAGGGATCGATCTCAGCAAGGACCGGATGGCGCTCCAGAGGCTCAAGGAGGCTGCGGAACGGGCAAAGCATGAACTCTCCACCATGATGGAGACCGAGATCAACCTCCCCTTCATCACCGCGGATCAGTCTGGGCCGAAGCACCTGAATATGAAGCTCACCCGGGCAAAACTCGAGTCACTTGTCGAAGACATCATCTCTCGTCTTGAGGATCCCTGCAGGAAGGCCCTGGCAGATGCGGGAATGAGCCCGAAAGATATCGATGAAGTCATTCTGGTCGGTGGACAGACGCGGATGCCCAAGGTCCAGCAGAGGGTGAAAGAGATCTTCCAGAAAGAACCTCACAAGGGCGTGAACCCGGATGAGGTGGTTGCCGTGGGGGCTGCAATCCAGGGCGGAGTCCTTGGCGGTGAGGTCAAGGATGTGCTGCTGCTCGACGTCACCCCGCTGTCCCTCGGTATCGAGACCCTGGGGGGTGTATTTACGAAGATCATCGAACGGAATACCACCATCCCCACCAAGAAGACCCAGATCTTCTCGACTGCTGAGGATAATCAGAATGCGGTCACGATCAGGGTATTCCAGGGTGAGCGGCCCATGGCCAACGACAACAAGCTGCTCGGACAGTTCGACCTGGTAGGGATTCCACCTGCCCCGAGGGGCATCCCGCAGGTCGAGGTCAGCTTCGATATCGATGCCAATGGAATTCTCCACGTCTCGGCGCGGGACAAGGCTACCGGGAAGGAACAGTCCATCCGGATTACGAGTTCTTCCGGTCTCAGCGAGGAGGATATCAACAAGATGATCCGGGAGGCCGAGGAGCACGAGTCCGAAGACCGGAAGCGCAAGGATCTCGTGGAGGCGAAGAACAACGCGGATAGCCTCGCCTACACGACTGAAAAGACCCTGAAGGAGCATGGCGACAAGGTTGACTCCATGACTCGGTCCAGCATCGAAAATGCCATAAGCGATCTGAAGGAAGCCTCCAAGTCCGATAATGTCGAGCTGATCAGGAAGAAGATCGAGGCCCTGACCACGGTCTCCCATAAGCTCGCCGAGGTGATCTACTCATCGACTACCCAGGACGCGGGTGGGCAGTCGGCTGAACAGCCCGGTGCAGGTGCTTCGGGGTCAGCCAGGGGTTCATCACGTCCTGAGGAAGATGTGGTGGACGCGGAGTTCGAAGAAGTCAAAGGAGACAAAGGATAACGTATACCGAAGATGACAGGCCCGGTACCTGAGAGGATATCGGGCCTTTTTAGTGCATATTGAAACGCGTGGATGTGAACAATGCCGATTTATGAGTACAAATGCTCTTCCTGTGGGGAAGTGACCACGGTCTTTACGCATGGGTACCGGGACAAGGACGATGTCGTGTGCGAATGCTGCGGATCGACGGATGTCAAGCGCATCATATCGGCGGTGCACGTTCACCAGTCTTCCTCCGAAAGGCTCTCATCCTATAACCCTGCCGCGCGACAATCCGATGAATTCTACAAGGATTCACGGAACATAGGGCTTCACGCAGAGCACATGCTCAAGAAGGCCGGGGTGAAGCCCACAGAAGAGTTCAAGAACAAACTGGAAAAGCTCAGGACAGACCCGTCGAGTGTCATCAAGGACAGTGAGTGAATTCCCTGTGTTGTTCTTCTCGGGAACTGTAAAAGGGTTCCGCCGAGTCTAAAAAAACGAACCAGGTGAGAAATTAGAACCCCTTGAAGAGCTTCTTCTTGTGTTTCGAGGGATGCTTCACCTCTTCGTGAGACAATTCTGCAAACCTGTGCAGGAGCTCTTCCTGTTCTTTTGAGAGCTTTTCAGGTATCTGGACCCTGATCCCCACATTGAGGGACCCCCTGCCACTTCCTCTGAGGTGCTTGATGCCTTTATCCTTGATGGTATAAATCTGGTTCGGCTGTGTTCCGGGTTTGATGTCCAGATCCACGTCTCCGTCGAGGGATGGCACCTTGATCGTGGCGCCGAGGGCGGCCTGTACGAACGAAATCGGCATCTCCACGTAGAGATTGTCGGCCTGCCTGGTGAATGTCTCGTGGGGTTTCACCTGGATGAACACATACAGATCACCCGGGGGGCCCCCGAGATCCCCGGCTTCTCCTTCTCCTGTCAGCCGCATTGTTGCCCCGGTGTCAACACCTGCGGGGATTTTCACCTTCAGGCGTTTTTTCCGGATAATGGTTCCCGATCCCTTGCAGGCCTTGCAGGGTTTTGGAATGTACTGTCCAGTCCCCATGCACTTCGAGCAGGAGGTGCTGATGGTGAAGAATCCCTGGGTCCGGTACACCTGGCCTTTGCCACCACAGGCAGGGCAGCGTTCGGGAGAGGTTCCGGCTTGGGCCCCGGTACCGGTACAGGCATCACAGGTTTCGCTCCGTGGAATCTCGAGTTCCATCTCAGTTCCAGTTGAGGCCTCTTCCAGGGTGATCGCAGCATCGTACCTGAGATCCGCACCCTTGGAGGGTCTTCGCCTCGCCGATCTCCTGCCTGTTGAAAACCCGAACATCTCCCCGAAGATATCCGAGAAACTGCTGAAGATATCATCGAAATTGCTGAACCCCTGGAACCCGGTTCCATGCAACCCCTCGTGGCCGTACTGGTCGTAGATGTGCTTCTTATTCGGGTCTCGCAGGACTTCGTAGGCCTCGGCAGCCTCCTTGAAACGTGTCTCTGCCTCTGTGTCCCCCGGATTTCTATCGGGATGAAATTTCAGAGCAAGCTGTCTGTATGCCTTCTTTATGTCTTCAGGAGTTGCCGATCGGGATATTCCTAAGATCTCGTAATAATCCCTTCGTGTCATGATTTCTCGTGGAGTTTGATTTTACCCTCAGCCAGTTCCCGTAAGGAACTGACGACATACCTGTTTTCCTTGCGCCGTGAAAGGACCGGGGCACCCTTCATGAGCTGTTTGGTCCTTTTGGATGCGGCTACTGCCAGTGAAAAACGATCATGCACCTTTTCCAGACAATCCTCTACCGTTACTCTAGCCATGGTTTCCTTTCTTCCGGATCAGTAATTGAAAGCCCTAATGCCACACAACACGTGACACGTCAAGTCCCAAGCATGATACCCTAATCGTCGTAGTTGCCTCCAGGAGACTCTGATTCCCGATGAAGTTTCTCTGCGCGTTCCATGATCTTTTCCTTCGACCACTCAGCAGGCTCTTCGATACGCGTGCCCTTGGGGCCGAGGTCGTAGGACCCTTTCTTGAGGAGTAATTCAAGCGCCAGTGGAGCACTGTCTTCGGCATTGAACCACTTGACGAGCAGGTCGTACACAAAGTCTTCCACGCCTTGGGCCATGCGCTCGCGGATCTCCCGTGGCTGTGCGAGGAGCTTGTTCTCAAAGGGGAGGTTGAGGTTTTTGTAGTTGCCGGCCTTGAACGCATTCTTCTGGGCATAGGCAACCATCTCGTTCCACAACTCGTCGGTTACTCCTGCGTCTGAAACCTTGATGAAATTCCCTTCATCATCCATGATGGCATTCCCGAACTCGTTGACCTTGACCCCCCAGGAGATCATCTGAAGGGCGGTTGCAACATTGGCTTTTGTCGTGTGCGTCTCCGAAGCGATCCTCTTGAGGCGTTCATAGTGATTGCCAGAGGTTCCGTGCTGAGCGCCCGAGATTCCGTATTTTTTCAGTGCCGAGTGGATCGTCTTGGTCAGTTCCACGTCGATGCCGGAATCAGATGCCTCGATCCCGTGAGTGGTTCCGTTGTTCAGTGCTATCCAGTCCGGAAAGATTCCGTGGGCATTCAGCCCCTGGATGAGGAAGAGCGCTTCTTCCGGAGTCGAGAGGCCTTCTTTGCCCTTGATCTCACCCACTTCGGTCTCATACCCTGCCCAGGAGGGGATGTAGGAGCTCAGTTCGATATTGGCGAAGAGGTTCTCCTCATCCACCATGTGGGATGCATCGATGGCAACCGATGTGATCCCTGCATCGAACATCGAGGGCACGTCCACCTTTGCCTTGGGAACCTCACCCTGTTTCTTCAACCCGAAATGGTCGGCATGGATGGCGACCGGAATGGTGATGCCGAGCTCATTGCAGAATGTATCCACGTAGCGGGCGATATTCCACATATTGATCAGGCAGTAGGTGCTCTCTGATTTGGCGATCTCGATAATGACGGCGGCATGTGCACGCTGTGCTGCCTTCAGGGTGCCCCTGATGACAATGCTGTTTCTTCCGTTTGCCGCGATGGTCATTGCCTTCCCCTTGCTGATCATGGCCCTGTCGATCACCTTCCCGCTGACGATCAAGGCCTTCGAGTGGGGAAAGAGCTTCTGGATGTTCGGTGGGCGCCCGATCTCAAGGGCCTTTTCGAAATCTGCCGAATATGTCATCTCATGCCTCCTCTTCTGTTCTCTGCGCCTACAGGTTTTTCTGTGCAAACGTCTCGTATTCCTTTACATCGTCAATGGAACCAAGGATCAGCGGAACGCGCTGGTGCAGTTTCGTGGGCTGGATATCAAGGATCCGCTCGTACCCGGTTGATGCCGCGCCTCCTGCCTGTTCCACGATGAAAGACAGCGGATTCCCTTCGTACAGCAGCCTTATCTTGCCCGTGGTTTTCTTCGGGTCTTTGGTGTCCTCGGGGTAGAGGAAGATGCCTCCTTTCAGGAGGTTGCGGTGGAAATCAGCAACGAGGGAGCCGACATACCGCGATGTGTAAGGCTTCTTCAGGGTATTCTTGTCTGATTTCAGATATTCGATGTATTCCCGGGTGCCGGGTTTCCAGTAGGGATAGTTTCCCTCGTTGGTGCTGTAGATTTTGCCCCGCGCGGGGATCTTGATGTTCGGGTGCGAGAGCACGAATTCACCGACGCTGGGATCGAGGCTGAATCCATTCACACCGTTTCCGGTTGAGTACACGAGGATCGTGCTCGACCCATAGACGATGTAGCCCGCACCGAAGAGTTTGTTTCCTGGCTGGAGGCAGTCTTCCAGCGTCCCGTCGGTCCCGGAGGGGGTTGTCCTGCGGTAGATGCCGAAGATGGTTCCAATGGAGACGTTCACATCGATGTTGGTGGAACCATCCAGCGGGTCGAACATGACGACGTAATCACCCTTCGGGTACATATCGGGGATCATGATCATGTTTTCATCTTCTTCAGAGGCCATGACACAGACCTTCCCGATGTAGTTCAGGGCATTGATGAACATGGTGTTTGCATAGACATCCAGTTTCTGGACTTCTTCCCCCTGAACATTCCTGTCACCGGTCCTTCCGAGGATATCCTCGATGAGTCCTGCATGGGCCACCTGTGCTGCCACGACTTTTGCGGCAAAGATGATCTGGCTTAGAATGGCACTGAAATCTCCCCTCCCGCCATACCGTCTCTGCTCATCCATGATATGTCGATCAAAAGAAATGATGGTATCGTTCATAGCGCCTCCTCTTGTGCTGGTAGTGGTGCTGTTCTTCGATGCGGTGACTCTTCTATATGCTACCTGTGACGACAAAAAAAATCAAGACATCTCAATGCCCTGAGGTGGAATATCCGAGAAGAATCAACTCCTTGTGCTCGTGAGCTTCCAGTGATACTCTTGTGGAAACGTATGCGGTTCGTCTGGAACAACCTGCCTGTTTTTCTCATATGGCTTATCGGGGCCAGTGTTCTGAACAATGCACTCCACCATATCGTGCCCCCGGTGACCAGCGTGATCTGGCCTTCTCTCCTCCCCCTTGTCTGTTCAGGAATCCTCCTCGTGTTTGCCCTGAGGCGTTTTGGTGTTCATTCTCGCGGGGGATCAGTGGTGTGGGTTGCAGTATTGGCCGGAATGTATGTGCTCCCGCTCCTCCATGGCCTCACGGTTCCGATGGAAAACAGCACCCAGCGGATGATCTACGAGTTCAGCGCGTTCGCGCAGTTTCTTGTCATCCTTGTCCATGCCCGGACATGGTTCAGACCCTACGACTGGATCAGGGTCTTCGGGATCACCCTGGCCTTCGGGGTGATCCTGGAAAACGGCGGGATCATCATGGGTATGTTTCAGGAGGGTGGGTATTTCCTGTACATTCCCGGCCTGCACGCGCCGGCAGCAACCATGATCGGGTGGGTGAACATCCTTTACTGCGTATTCTTTTCACTGGAGCGGGTGCTCCCGAAGATGCCCGCATGTCTCAGGGGGATTGTCTGCGCGTTCATCGCCCTGTCAGTAGATATCCCGTTCGATATCGTTGCCACCAGGCTCGGGTGGTGGACATGGAATCCCCAGCTGGATGTACGCGTCTGGGATGTACCGCTGATCAACTACGTGGCGTGGTTCTGGGCGCTCTTCCCCTATGGCTGGTGCTACTACTGGGTCAAAGAAAGAGTTGGCTGGACTGAAAAAAAGAAGGTTTACGTGATGGTGGTGCTGATTCCGGTTCTCCTCATTGCTGAGTTCACGGCGGTACTGGTCAGCCTCTGGGCATTGGGTGACAGGGCGGCAGTGGACATTCTCGTGCAGTCGCTCACGGCCTTTTCCCTCCCATGAGACTGGTGTAGAGCGATTCATATCGCTGTTTCATAGTCTCGATGCCGTAGTGATCGATGATGCGGGAGCGTGCCCTCGTGCCCAGGTCCCTGAGGGTATCATGTCCAGAATCTGCGAGCTTCTCCCATGCTCCTGCAAGTTCTCGGGGGTTCTGTTTTTCCACCACGATTCCGGCATCACCCACGAGCAGGGCAGAGTCGCCCACATTCGTCACGACACAGGGCACCCCGCAGGACATGGCTTCACCGACTGCGTTGGGAAGGCCTTCTCCCCAGGCAGAAGAAGAGCAGGCAATGTCGAGGGACGCGCACAGTCTCGGGATGTCGTCACGTTCGTCGAGGAAGTGGAAATGATCGAGTGCATGTATCCCGGAGAGCAGGCTGCAAAAGTGGGGATCGTTCAGGCTCACACCTCTGCCGGCGAGGAGGACGTGCGTCTCTTCGTGCCGCTGCAGCATGAGGGATGCCGCCTGGAGGAAGGTAGCGTGATCCTTCATGGGGTCGAATCGGCAAATCAGTCCGATGAGCAGGGCATTCTCAGGGATACCCAGTTCAGCCCTGACAGCGTTGCGCACCTGTGGGTCCGGGCGGAACAGGTCAGAGTCGAAGCCGTTCGGGATCACCTCCCATCTCCTTGGGCGGTATCCCATGGATGTGTGCGCGGTCAATCCTGCATGTGAATTGATCACGACCGCTGCGGGAAGACGGGAGAGGAGTGCGCCGAGTTTCACGGTCCAGCGGTACACCCGTCCATAGCGAGCCAGATCCATGTCAGAGCATCGGATGTTCCAGACGAGCCTGTTCATGCGCAGGGTTGCCAGGCCCAGCACGTTCGCGTGGTACATCCAGCACTGGACGACATCGGGCATCTCCTTCTTCAGGTATGTTTTCAGGAGTACGGCACCGGTTGGGTCGGGAATGCCTTTCCGGAGATCCATGGCATGGACTCTGATCCCGAGTTCCTGCATCTTCAACCCGGTGGCCCCGATGGACGTCATGGAAATCACGGTGTTCTGAAAGAGATTTCTGTCCAGGGAGCTCACAAGCCGGAGGAGATTCTGTTCAGCCCCTCCCACGTCCAGGGTTGATATGAGGTGCAGTATGCGAACAGGGACATTCATCGTTTCTCCATCACCGTGATCACGAACAGTATCGCCTGTGCCACATCATGTAGACAAGCAGCAGCCAGATTCGGTCAACTGCCACCGAACCGCCCTTCAGTCTGAATCGCGACACTGTTTGTTCCACGATGTCAGGATCGATGGCATGCTGACTCATCAGGGATTCTTGTGAGAGGAGGTCGTCCACCAGGTTTATGAGATCGTCGTGAAGCCAGCTGTAGATCGGAACCGCGAATCCCTGTTTCGGCCGTGTGAACAGGTGTTCTGGAAGATACCGGGAGAGAAGCCTTCGGAGGAGATATTTCATGCTGCCGCTTTTGTACTTGAGCTCCAACGGGGTTCGCAGCGCGAATTCCACGATCCTGTGATCCAGGAACGGGTCACGACCCTCCAGGCTGCAGTACATGGTTGCGCGGTCCACCTTTGCACAGATGTCTTCAGGCAGGTAGTGGACCATGTCCCAGATCATCATGGAATTCAGCAGCGAGCCGGCGCCCTCATCCAGAGGAGGTCTCGGATCGGCATATCCGCCTGTGAGGAGCCTGATTTCGTCAGGGAGCCAGTATCCCACCGCATAGGGGTAGGCGCTTCGGGCGTCGTCTGTCCAGTTGTTCAGAACGGCCTGGAATTTCCGCATCCTGTCACTGATGGCGGGAAGTCTCAGCTTCGGGTGTGCCTGGGCGATCGTGGTGACTCTCTCGTTTCCCAGGATAGCCATCAACGCCCCGGTCAGTCTCGGTATCACCGCCGGCAGCGGGGCAATGAATCTGTTAAGCCGTTCCATGACCCAGTACCGGTGGTACCCGCAGAACAGCTCATCCCCGCCGTCAGCAGACAGGCTCACCTTCACGTGCTCCCTAGTCATCCGGGAGACGATGGTGGTGGGGATTCCGGATATGTCTCCGAAGGGTTCGTCATAGATCTCGGGCCACAGGGGGAGAATCTCTTTTGCATGATCCGGGGTCACGATCTCCTCTGTGTGTTCTGTGCCGAGGTAGCTGGCGATGTGTTTTGCCCATGGTGATTCGTCATAGTTCTTTTCCTTAAACCCGATGGTAAAGGTCCTGATGGGGGTGTCGGTATGCCTGGCCAGGAGTGCGGTAACCAGGGAGGAGTCTATGCCGCCGGAGAGAAAGACTCCTACTGGCACATCGGCAATCAGCCGTTTGGCAAAGGCATCGATCATGAGTTCTTCCAGTTCGTCGATGATGGTGTTCTCATCACCACAAAAGGTATCATCAGTGGATGCAGCAGGGAGAGACCAGTAGAATTCCTTCCTGATGTCATGGTCTGCGGTGACGGTGAGACAGCACCCCGGTTCCAGTTTGTGCGTGTGTTTGAAGATGGATCGAGGAGATGAGATGTAGCCATAGTGGAAGAATTCACCCAGGGCCTCGCTGTCGATCTGAAGGGTGCTGCCCAGCACGGAGTGAATGGCCTTGAGCTCTGATGCGAAGACGAATACGCCATCGTGACAATGGTAGTACAGGGGCTTGACTCCCATGCGGTCGCGGTACAGGAAAAGCGTCTTGTGCAGGGAGTCCCATATGGCAAACGCGAACATGCCGATGAAGCGCGTGACACAGGATGTTCCCCAGCGAGCAAAGGCATTCAAAACCACCTCGGAATCGGAAGTCCCCCTGAAGGTGACTCCCTGAGCCTCGAGGTCTTCCCTGAGTTCACGGTAGTTATACACCTCTCCGTTGTAGCTCAGAGTGAATCTGCCATCTGTGCTCGTCATGGGCTGGTGGCCGGTTGTGGAAAGATCTATGATGGAAAGGCGCCGGTGACCAAGCGCAATGCCTGCCGAGCCTTCGATGAACACACCGGCATCATCGGGTCCACCCCTGGTTTGTGCGTCACGCATCCGGAGGCAGGTTTCCCGGAGATCAGCTCGTGGTGTTCTGCTCCAGATTCCCGCTATCCTGCACATCGCGTATTAAGAGAGTCTCATTCAGGTGATTGACAATAAAGGACATCATTGAAGATCATGGTGTTGTATTAGGTCGCGTACCAGTGCTACTCGATGTCGATATGTGTGTGAGTCCATGATGTATTCATAAGTGCTGTCCACCATATTCTGTCGATAGGCATCATCACGAAAACGCCTCATAACATCATCAACATTTGAAAAGTCGTGCTCAAGACAGATATAATGTTCATCGGGTTCGATGATATCGTTAAACCTTCCCCTGAGCATGATCTGACAGGTTTTAGTTCCTATAGCATCGAAATGCCTCGATGATATCGCCTTGCTGTAAACAGGGCAACGTTCAGCATCTTTGAAAAACCTCTCAAAGGTTTCACTGAAATCGAGTTGTTCGTATGCATCGGAGTAGTAAGTGACATTTACCGACTTTAGGAATCTGCTGAGCGGAGTCTTCAACATGTGTTTGAGACTCTTTGGAACAAGTCTCCAGAGACGTTCTAGACCAGAATCAGGGCGAACCATTGTGACTCCCGATGATCTCTGCCGGATTTCTACATACCCCATGATATCTTTCACTATCGCGTCATCTCGTTGCAGGTAATACGATCCGGCTTCATTAGAGATTGTTCCTTTGCACCTGTTAAGAAAATCCACCCACCCAGATCGGTCATAGCGAGTTTGTGTGTCGATATCAACTGTGAGGGACGGCGCGAATTCATGGGTCGAAAAAAAGAAGTAGAGATCATTTCGTTCATTGTCTCCGAGACATGACCAGTACCGATGAGAGCGGGCGCCGATATCTATGGGTCGCTCTGGATTAGGGACAACAGGTTTGAAAGTGTCAGGGTTCAATGCGTGAGGGAGCGGAATCACGCGTGACGCTGTACAATCAGCGTATAGCCAAGCTCCGGCCTCGTGCGGGAGTTGGGTTCCAATGAAATCAGCTTCAATATCTTTGAGGAAATCAATCTTCGTCCTCATGGAGATACGGGGAAGATTCACCTCATTTCCTACGAAGCTTAAAAGAGGGCACTTCCTGTGTTTCAGCAGGGAACGGTAGGGATTGATAAAGGATAGGGTATCTGCGTTGACGGAGTGAAGGAGAACAATACAGTCGAAATCTTGTATGAACTTGGAGAGAGTTTCAGAACTCCTTCGCTTACAGATGTTGATAGTGTAAGGATGAAAGTCACTGCTTGATTTGAATGCATGCAGCCAGTCATCATAGTACGAGAGCATATCAGTATATCCTGCGTACAGGATAAGGGTATATAGAGAAGACGAGCTCATTCCTTCATGTGCGTTCGGTGCTTTTCCATGCAGCCTTTGATTGTAAGAAGGTTTGCTCGTGTCCAGGAGATGGTTCTGTCAATTCCTTCCTTGAGGTTCACGAGAACTTGGAAATCGAGCTCTCGTGAGGCTTTTTGGGTGCTTCCATAACGCCTGCCTGAATGATCCCAGGGTCTCCCGGGAAGGGACACGATACCCGAGGTGTTCCCGGTCAGAGAATTTATGAGTTCCGCCAATTCAAGGATTGTTGTCTCCTTGCCGCTGGCAATGTTGTACACCTCACCAGGCTTTCCTTTTTCCGCACATGCCATCAGACCACGGCAAACGTCTTCTACGAAGATGAAGTCTCGTGAACCGGCCCCTCTGTTTTCCACAGGGAGCGGTTCTTGGGAAAGGGCCTTGAAGATGAAGGTCGGCGTGACATTTCGCCAGACCGTTGCCGAAGTTCCTCTCCAACGACCTGCTCCCAGGTACTCACCAGGCCCGTAGACATTCTGAAACCGTGCCCGGACAGTTGGCAGGTCGTGCTGGAGGTGAAAGTACACGCTGTAGAATTCTCCGATGATCTTGGAGATTGAATAAGGGCTGTCCTGAACGAGCGAGATAGGATCGTCCTCTGTTGTTGCACGAGCCTGTCCGAATGTCTTTTCGGCAACCGAACATCCAGCAGATGAATATACCAGTTTCCTAATGGAGGTAAAATCCTTGAGATGGTTCATGAGTTTGAGGGTAGTCAGTGTATTGTTTTCATGATCGGCGAGAGGGTCGCAAATGGAACTCTGGTTCCCGTGATATGTTGCGAGGTGAAAGACAAAATCTATGTTGTCCCGAATACCTGTAAGGACTTCATCATCGGTTATTGATCCCTCTATGAATGATACACGTTGGCTCTGAGGAATGGCGAATCGTTCTGATGAGAGTAGATTGTCAACAATGATGATCTGGGTGGGAGCTTGTTCCAGGAGCATGTGGACCAAGTTGCTTCCCACGAATCCGGCACCACCTACTACTAGGATACGAGCTCCAGTTAAGCCGCTCATACCATCTCTTTTGTTTGTCTTTGGAGATATATTGATTGAGGGTTCAATCTTCCTCTTTCCTTTCAGGTATCCTTAGGTGTGTAAATGTCTCCTGTATTCCATATGCCTTGTAATACTCGATTGCCAAGCGCACACCTTCCTCTAACGGTGTGGATATATTCCAGGGGGCGAAGTCAGAAGTGGTCTTGGTAGGATCGAGGAGGATTGTGTAGGCGTCCTCTATGCCCCTCTGCCTCACCTCGACCTCTGTTTCTGTTGTCAAATCAAGCGCCTTGATGGTTGCATCAAAGAGTTCTTTGATGGCATAGTCCCTGCCTGATGAAATATGGTAGGGGCCTCGTTTTCCCCTGCCATCAACCGCCATCATCACGCAGTCCACAAGGTCTGAAATAAAGATGAAGTCACGGCGAGTGTCCATGACAAAGCATGGTTTTCCCGTGGAGAGACGATGGAAGAATGTCGGGAGAGGGCCACTGATGTTCCTTGGGCCATATGCATTTGCCAGACGGAATGATATGTAATCAGCTCCGCTGAGTTCTATGTACTGCTCGGCAGTGGTTTTACTGATGGCATAGCTGCTTCCGCCGGAGATGATGGGATGATTCAGGGTGATTGGCTGTTCAATTGGATGCAGGCCGTAGCATAGAGCGGTCTGGAAGTAAATTATGCGTCTAGCTGTATATCGTTTCGCAGCGTGAACAATGATGGAAGTGCCGAGGCAATTGGTTCGGATATCCTCTTCCCAATTGTCTGGATCTTTGTAGGATGCAGCAGCATGAATGACCAGTTCAGGCTTAAATCCTGAGAAAGCATCTTCCACGAGTTTCTCATCAGCTATTGTTCCTTCGATGATGGTGAGTAGTTCATGATGCTTGAGGTTATCTCTCCTACCCGTAGAATAGTTGTCTATGACCAGAACTTGGTCACCCCGTGCGGTAAGTCTGTCGGTCAGGTGCGATCCGATGAAACCAGCGCCACCTGTAATGAGTATTTTCATTGCTCACACTCCTTTTTCTCGTAGTGCTGAATACTGTGCTTGCCTGTCATGAAACTCACGGTGCCAGAGTTCCAGTGACAGGAGCCCCCACAATTTACGACCAAACTGTGACTCAGTGGAGAGGGCTTCAAGAATCGCTTCGTGGTTTAGATATTCCCGTTTTTTTGCCTCCGGGGACGAGAAGATGTCAAGAACGAAGCCTTTGAGCTCACCACGAAGCCACTCGTTTAGAGGCACGGGGAATCCCATTTTGTTTTTCCGAGAGGTGACGACCCGAGGAAGTATGTCAATCACCACATCCAGGAGAACCTTCTTCAGCGTGCCGTCCTTGAATTTTATATCCGAGGGCATGGTGGCTGCTAGTTCTACGATCTCATGATCGAGGAAAGGAACTCTGGATTCCAGGCCATGGGCCATGCTCATGCGGTCCTCCACCTGAAGCAGTCCCGGCAGGAGAGTTTTGAAGTCGAAGTGAGTCATCTTGTCGAAATACGATTCCTTCCCGACATTCTTGCCATTGAAGATCTCGCTGAATGTGTCGAAGGGCGAGTAGTCGCCGAGCGCTTCCCACCTGATTTCTTTGGAAAGGGATGGCGCGCGGTTGATTAGCCTGTAATAGCGTTTGTCCAGGGATTCGAAGAGACCCTCACGCCAGAACTCCTTGATAAGGGGTTGATAATTCTGTAAAGCAATGAGGTTCGGAATGATGGATTCATAGGTGACAATAAAATTACCACTTTTTAGAGTGCCATCAATGGCGCCCTTGATACACTGTTCGAAATATGCGAGAAGGTATCGAACATACCCACCGAATATCTCGTCTGCTCCCTGTCCCCCTAGTACCACCTTGCGGTACTGGGCAGCAAGCTTTGAGACATGGTACTGAGGGAATGACCCAGGGCCCGCTACTGGATAATCGAGGTAGTAGATTATCTGGGAGATATTCTGCAAAAAGTCCTCGCTTGTGAGGTTGATCTCCTGTAGCGGAATGTCTAATGCCTGTGCCACTGCACGTGCGTACATGCTTTCATCATAGAGTTCACCGAGAGGGAATCTTCCGGTAAAGGCCATGAACTCGTCTCCAGCTTCACTGGTTTTCACTGCAAGAGCTGTAACGGTGCTCGAATCGAGTCCACCACTGAGATAAGAGCCAATTGGAACATCGCTCCTGGTGTTCACTCGGACAGAGTCCTCCAGTAATTCCCCTAGCCTTTCGGTGAAGTACTTTCGGGTGTGATTGAAGTCAGGCTGGTAATAGACCTCCCAATAGCGGGTGATCCGGATTTTCCCATCAGCGATGATCATCCTGTGGCCGGGAAGAAGTTCGTTGATGCCATTGAATAAAGTTTTTCCATTGAGGCAAAGTTGAAAAGCGAGGTAGTCCTTCAGGGCGTTCAGGTCAGTTCTGATCTCATGGACGAAGGGAAGTAGCGCTTTGGTCTCGGAGGCGAATAGTACTACATTTTCGGTTTGGGTGTAGTAAAACGGTTTGATGCCGAATCTGTCTCGGGCGCAGAAGAGAACCTGCCCCGGTTCATCCCACAGGATAAAAGCGAACATGCCCCTCAGGTGATGGACGCACTCCTGTCCCCAGCGGTCATAGGCCGCCAGGATCACTTCCGTATCGGATGATGTCCTGAATGGATAACCGGAGAGTTCACTCCTCAGCTCTCGATAATTATAGATTTCGCCATTGTAACAGATAGTGCGACCAGCGGTATCACTCATAGGTTGGCTTCCAGTCTTAAGATCGATGATGGAAAGTCTGCGGTGGGCAAAACCAACATATTTATCAGGATGCATGAATATCCCCTTATCGTCAGGGCCTCGATGTCTCAGGAGTGAGCTCATAACCTCCAGGTGTGATTCAAGGGAATAGTACGGGGAGTGATCAAGGGTAAGGATACCAGCGATTCCACACATAGTGACAGTCCTATTGTGAAAAATTTATTGTTGCAACTGAAAAACTTCAAATATTAATATAGCATAGATTTGCATGCTTCAAATTGTGCATAACCGTTCAATAGGGTTTACTCCCGAATAGCTTTCTCAAATGGGATCTGCCTGGAAATTTAACATAGATGCTCTTCCGTATCCAGGTTGAGATCATCCGCTGTTTGAGATCTTTGTGCAGAAATCTGTCAACGGCCTCCTTATTGTAGTTTGAAGGAGGATGGATGCCGAGGTTCATCACGTGCTTATCGAAACGATCTATGAATGAACGATATGAATATTTTCCCGATTGTATGAGATCTTCATATGCCCGTTGAGTAATCTCTTCTCGGGTTTTTTCATTGAAAAAGTCTGCGATCACACCAGCAAAATTGGAGAAGTCTTTCTTCAGTGGAATGTAGTGGATGTGCGGCTTCATAATGTTTGAGTACGATCCTTCAAATAGAATTTGGCAAACTCGAAAAGCGGCTGCTTCGAAGTGACGGGGGCTTATTGTTCTCAGCTGGATATTCCCTTCCCATGGTTTCAGAATGCTGTCAGATACCTCCTGAAAGGTAGTGTTCGGTGCCTTCCTAAGTATCTGCTCACATGCCGGGCGCACGTGGTCGTCTACGTCGACGATTGAGACCCCGGATTCAACCCCCAGCACGCCCTTACAGTTGCTTAGAAAGGAATACCATTTTGTCCCATTGATTCGATTGTCTTCTCCTATCTTGATGTTGAGCTTCATATTGATTTTGTCTTTCCGGACGTGTTGCGTAAATCTTATGCCGATTTCCTGTTTTTCCTGAGCTCCTCTTCCCATATAAAAATCCAATTCACGGGCGCGATATCCAACATCGATTGGACGTTGGTTGAAGGGTTTCGACATCCTGATCGCACTATGTATCAATGCATCTCCTACATAACCAGGGAGATAGGAGATGATATGACTGACGGTAGTGTACTTTTCGTACACTTTCGGGAAGTATTCAGGGGCCAAGCAGGTATATATTGTATCAATATGGTTCTCCTTGATAAAGTTGAATCGTTTTTGGCAATATCGGTATTCATCCTGGAAGAAAGCAATGAAGTGAGAATTTCGACAAGAGAGTAGGTATCGTCTGAATGCCTCTGGAATTTCATATGCGTACCCTCTTCCGAACAAGGTATAGTGTAAAACCACTACATCAAATTCGAGTTCAGCAAGATTTAAGGGAAATCCATACTCAGTATTGACTTCCCATATGGGAAACGAAGAATATGATGAAAAAGAAGAATAGTTTTCTTCAATGGTTGGAGCAACATCACCCCAACAAGGTGTATGGTAGAGAATGAGTATACCTGGAATATGCTCCATGCGTTCACCAGCCGAAATTAATGTTCCCTCTCGTCCTCATGTGCAATACAAGTAGGAAGATCAGAGAATCCACCGCTTCAGGGGCCTGAAGATCGGGAAAAGCGCATTTTTTACCCATTGGGGAAGAATATCAGAAAGCATCAGATATAGATTGTAGATAAGCCTAGATCTCCGTTCAATAATAGTGTCCCTGGATAACAGCATATTCATGGGGTGCAGACGATCTTCGGAGCCGAGGCCTGAAGTGACTTTCATAGGGTATATCTTTCCATCTGAAACATCTTTCCATGCTGTGATTGTTGTTACCAGGATCTTTCCTTGCCCGTGGGACAAGGCAGAGGAAAGAAGAGTGTCAAAATCATTGATAAAGTTTTTGTAGGTGTACAGTCCTGATTCTATTAGATCGCGATGCGCCCTCTGGGTGAGCTGTTCAAGAAAATCGATGTCTTCAAGCTTGCAGAGAACCTCGTCGACGTTGCTGAAGTCTTTTTTCAGGGGGATGAAGTGAACGTCTGGCTTGATGATTCCCGAATATTCTCCTTCGAACAGGACGAGCGCGGTTCCCAACGCTGCTGCTTCGAAAATTTTTGGTGAGATCTGATTCATTGTTACATGATCTTCGTGTTCACGGAGGTATTTCTCATATGCCTCGGAAAAGGTAAATTCGGGATTATTCCGTAGTTCATCTTCTATAGCCTCTTTTATCTTGCCTCTGAAGTCGAATACATTCGAACCGCTCTCTGTACCCAGAACAGCCCTGCAGTTTTCGATAAAATTGTACCAGTTCTCACCGTATATACGCTGGCTGTCATCGCACTCAATATTCACAGGAATCCCGCGTTCTTCGCAAATCTGTTTCATCCTGAGTCCAATGATGTATTTCTCATAACCGAGGGTACCATACCAGTACGGAAGTTTTCTGCCGCGATACCCCAAAGGAAAAGATCTTTCTCTGAGTGGCTTTACGGTGGACATTTGTTCAAGCCGGAGAGGGATATATCCAGTCAGGTTGTGTATGAATCGAACATATCTGAACATCTTCCTGGGATAGACATAATCGAGGTAGGGTTCAGGGACACAGGTATAGACGATGTGGATCCCCAGTGTACGAATCCAATCCCATGCAGTAGCAGTAGTGTTGTATTCATCCTGGATGAAAAGGATTTTCAACCCCGGATATCCCTTCAACTTCTCAGCATAGGATTTGGATAGATGAGAAGTGAGGCTGACTCTCACCGAATAATGTAGCACTACTGCATCAAATAATGAAAGGTCGAAACTGCATTGGGCCTCCCTCGTGGCATTGGCATAAGTTATGTGGTGTCTGGAATGAAGAAGGAAACTGTCGAGATGCTCCTTGATAGTGCATACATGTGTAGATCCTTTGTCATAGAGAATAAGTACGTTGAGTCTGGAAGAATCTGGATAGGTCTCAAACATGCCTAATTCATCGCAGTTGTCGAGCGCTCCTTGTATACTATCAAGTGCGTTATGAAACTTGATGTCGTAGTCCTGATCTCGAGCTGCTTCTTTCCGCAGTTTAATGAGCTCGGGATCATCGCGTGTTTTTGAGAGCTTTCTGATCTCTTTACTGAATTCCTCAGGTGAACGTGCAAGAGAAATGAGCTGTCGGTAAGATTCCAATGAACGGATCGGAATACTTACCACTGGTAAGCCACATGCAAGATACTCGAATGTCTTAAGGGGGAAAGAGCGTTCCTGAATCCAGTCATTGGGAACAAACGGTATAAGGCCTACTGTGGCTTCAAGCATTTGCTGTTTCAATTCTTTCATTCCCAAGTAGCCCAGATACGTCACATTTTCATGAGAGAGGAGAGAATTCCATTCTCGCATTTCATCGGGATAGAGAAAGAGCTTGCCGGAGAATCTGAACTCCCAATCAGACATCATTCCTGCCACTTCTTTCATGAGCTGGAAATCGATCTTGCGGCTTATCCCTCCTTGGTACAAGGCGACCGGTTTGTTCGGTTTAGCTTGGTGGAGATGTGGATCCCCCTTCACATCATGCCAGAATTTAAAATCGCATCCGTTTGTGATTACCTCTGAATAGCCCTTGTATCCACCCTTGATAATGTAGTCTTCCTGTATCCCGTCGGAGACAGATATCAGGAGACTGGTGTGGTGAAGAACTCTCTTAAGTTTGGATGTGGTATCATCAACGGATGGAAGAACAAAGTCTGCTGAGAAGTAATCTTCTGTTGCATGGTACACTTTCAGTGGTGAGTAGCATGTGGCTATGAAGTCAAGGAAGAGATAGTTATAGCTCCAGAGAAGAGGACGAATAATATGTCTACTGTTCAAAGCCTGCGCAATGAGAGCAGACTGTGTTGAACCGTAATGACGATATACATGAAGCACTGTAACGTGAGGCAGTTCCGTTGATTCGAAGACATATCGGGGAGACAAAAGATCAGGCTGAACGAAAATTACAGGAAGATGCTTGCTGAACCTGGATGCATAGTGATACCGATTGCTGCGCATTTCTGTGAACCAGTCTGACCAAGTCAGCATGACTATAGAGTCAAATGAGTGTTGTATGGTTGTCACAAGTTTTCTGGAGGTGTCCATTATAGATGGATTTTTTAAAGATTCCATTCGGGAGATTCATTTAGTTCTTCGGTTTTCCATTTCAGGAGTGGCCTGACTGATCCACTGTAGTCGCCATGATAATCTCCTTTCAGATACCCGTCATCCACGGCGTCGAAGGATAACGCATTGTCGATTCGAAAACCGTCATGCCAGTGATTGATAAATCCAGCAATCGTAATGAAGAATCTTCCAGAGTTCAGGAGATTGCCATATATGGTGCATTGGGACCTATATACTCCTTTGGATAGAGGCTTCCCATAGCCTTCATGATCCTTGTTGCTCAGGGAGCTAAAGGCACTGTTCCCCTCTGCATCGAGCAGGATTATTGAGAACTGGGGAACAACACCATCTCTTTTCACTGTGTAGGTTATCTCCACAGTCATGTCTTCAGATATATTCGTGAATGATGCTTCATCTCCATTGGAATCGAGAATTCTTGCAGAAACGATACCAATGGCTTGATTCCCTGGGCATGTATTATACTGCCAATATCGAGAGCTCCAGGGTGAACTGTCTGACTCGAGGTAGTGGCTAATGACGATCCCCGCCTCGTCGTCGAGGTTTATTCTTCCCGAGTCCAGGAGTATGCCGCGATGACAGAATTTTCTGACTGCAGGCATGTTATGACTTACGAAGAGGATTGTTCGTCCTTCTTGGGATGAAATGTCGTGCATCTTTCCGAGACACTTTTTCTGAAATGTTGCATCCCCTACAGCCAAGACTTCGTCGACAAGCAGTATGTCAGGATCCAAGTGGGCTGCAAGAGCGAAGGCAAGGCGGACATACATGCCGGATGAATAGCGTTTCACCGGCGTGTCCAGGAACTTTTCGATCTCGCTGAAGGCAACGATCTCGTCAAACTTTACATCGATCTCGGTCTTGCGCATACCCAGGATGGTGCCGTTCAGGTAGATGTTCTCCCTCCCGGTCAGTTCGGGGTGGAAGCCTGTCCCCACTTCCAGCAGGCTCGATACCCGGCCGTAGAGCTTCACCTCCCCTGAGGAGGGTTCTGTGATCCGGGAGAGGATTTTCAGCAGCGTGCTCTTGCCGGCGCCGTTCCTGCCGATAATCCCAACCACCTCTCCCGGCTGGACCTCGAACGACACATCCTTCAGGGCCCAGATGACATCCCCTGGGGATGCAGCCGTGGTGCCGGTGCCCGGGGCTGCTCCGCCTGAATCGGCATCGTCGAACCGGGTGAGCTGCCGCAGCCGCCTGAAATTTCTCACCGGCGCTGTAAAGGCATCCATCACGGCCTCGCGGAATGTCCGTCCTTTCATCTCGCGGGCACCGATCCGGTATTTCTTTGAAAGCCTGTCGATCGTGATTATCGGCTCTGCCATCGTGTGCGTGTGTGTTGTTCCCTCACATGCAAACAGACATCAGATGATGTCTGCAAAGTAGCGCTCCACCTGTTTGAAATAGAACACCCCGCAGATGAACACAGTGAGCGCAATCACTGTGGACATGGTGAGCATGGTCCATGGGAAGGCAACGGTTCCCAGGAGCACCGACCTGAATCCTTCGATGATGCCGGTCATGGGATTCAGGGCATAGATGAGCCGGAAGCGCTCCGGTACCATGGAAGCAGGGTAGACGATGGGGGTTGCAAACATCCAGAACTGGACGAGGAACGGGATCGTGTACCTGATGTCACGATACTTCGCATTGAGTGCCGCCAGCACCAGGCCCACACCGCCGGCCGTGAGCATCATCAGGAGGATGAGCACGGGCAGCATCAACACCATGATGTTCGGGTAGATGTGGAAGTAGAGCATCATGGCGATGAGGACCAGGAAAGCCAGGGAGAAATCCAGCAGGCCTGCCAGAACGGGGGTCAGCGGGATGATGATCCTGGGAAAGTACACCTTCGAGATCAGGCTTCCTGAGCCCACGATGCTGTTCCCCGAGGTGTTGATCGCTGTGGCGAAGTATGTCCAGGCAACCATGGCAGTGTAGTTGAATATCGGGTAGGGGATTCCGTCTGACGGAATTTTCGCGAGTTTCCCGAAAAAGAGCGTGAAGACCACCATCATGAAGAATGGCTGGATGATGGCCCAGAGCCCACCGAGCACGGTCTGTTTGTACTTTACCTTGATATCCCTGATCACCAGGAACGCGAGCAGGTCGCGATAGTGCACAAGCTCTCTCATGTCCAGGAGCTGGAGCCCTGTTTTCTTCCTGATGTGGATCACGGGTCTTTCAGGCTGAAGTGACGTCTGGTTCATGCTCGTTGTATGATTCCTGTACATACAGCTCCGCACCCCCGGGTGAATCCTGGGTGCGAAGATATGGAGATCTCAAGGCAGTAATGATCATCAAATCGTCACAGTATACATCGAAATTGCGGCATGCGAGCTTGAATGCCCTCATCCGCTCATCTTCCCTGCGAGCCGATTATAGCTGCTAATAAACCTGTTGGCAACCGAACTCCAGCGGATTATCTCCTTGAAATCTGATCTTTTTTGCTCGAGAACAGGTTCGGGAACACCTTCCGTGAGGGCCTGTACAATCTTGTCCGCAAGATCCTGTTCATTCCCGGGAACGAAGAGATACCCGTCTTTCTTCTGCTCGACAAGGGATCTGTTCGGCTCGATGTCCGTGACCACCGGTATAAGCCCTGCGGCAATGGCCTCCAGAAGAGCGATGGACGTGCCGTCTGCGATCGCGCTGGAGACATACACGCTCGAACCTGACATGAGGGAGAGGATACGCTCCGTGGACACGAGGCCGAGGAATTCCACCTGTGAACCGAGCCCGAGTTCAGTAGCAAGGTCCTTCAGTTCCTGCTCCTGTGAACCTGTTCCGGCAATCAGGAACCGTGCTTCCGGAACGCGTTCACAGACAAGGGGGATGCTCTGTATGAGCGTTTTCACGTCGTAGACCGCCTCCAGGCTCCTGGTATAGAGAACAGTCTGTGCCGTGCGGTCCGGCAGAATGCTGAAGAATGCATCGTCTGCACCTGAAGGTATAACCCGTGCATCTTCGAGCCCCCTCCTGTTCTTCATGCTTGCAGACACCACACTCAGGTCAGTAGAGAGCGTCACTGCCCAGTCAAAAAGGATCCTCAAGGGGAATGCTTCACTCACGCGCAGGTCCATGCCGCGGGCCGTATTGAGAACCGGAACCTTCATGATGCGCCCGGCCACAGCCGCGATGAGCCCGGTGGGGAGTATCCAGTTTCCGTGTATCACGTCGGGTTTCTCTGAAAGGATGCAGTGCAGCGTCTTCATAAAGCCGGAGATCATGTAGATGATCATGGGGAGCAGGGGGATGCCCTCGAGCTGGTTCAGAGGCCTGTCCCTGCTGGGAAATCGAAACCGATGGATTCTGATGCCTTCATCCTGCTCGAAGAGCGGGCTCTGGGTAAAAATCCTGGGGGTCACGACGACGACCTCGATGCCATGTCTGATCAGTTCGATGCAGAGCTTCCTGATGAAGATGCCACGTGTCGATCCCGGGAAATCGGGGTAGGACGTCGTCACCACCAGCACCTTCATGTAGATTGCCTATACTCCATTGCGCACATGAGCACAAGCAGCATGCAGTGCATGAAGCAGGATGGTCTGAGCAGGATGCGTGTTCAGCTGATCGAAAAAACCATCCCGGCCCGAGGTTCGGCGGCCATACACCTTTGTGGGCCGATCGGATCCGTTGTGTGGGGGTAAAGTTCATGTGCTACGACCGAGCACGGTGTGTCGCAAGGACCATCGATTGATTATTTGGTAATGCTGTATGACAAACATACTTACTCGGTTGACAAAGGATTTGTGTGATGAGATAATACCCTCTGCATGTCGAAGGGTGGAGTGTTTTGTAATAGAGGTTATCATACTGGAGGGTTCTTCCCTGAGCATTTCGTGCAACACTGATTGACCGTGCTCACCGTTCCTGGAACACCTCGCATGGATAGAGATGAACCGGGAAAATGACGGGATGGAACCATCACATAGTGTCATAGGGGTCGTTGAAATGGGTTCCCTGCTGTCAGGCGTAAAGATCCTCGATTTCACCACGCTGCTCCCGGGTCCGTTCGCCACCATGATCCTGTCCGATCTCGGGGCTGAGGTCCTCAGGGTGGAATCGCACACCAGGATGGACATGGCGCGTTTTGCACCTCCCTTCGTGGACAGCGAAGGAAAACTCTCCTGCATGCACGCGTTCCTGAATCGGAACAA
Source organism: Desulfomonilia bacterium (assembly GCA_049975365.1). Lineage (GTDB taxonomy): Bacteria > Desulfobacterota > Desulfomonilia > UBA1062 > UBA1062 > DSBG01. The sequence continues at coordinate 39,859 of JBNGDS010000018.1, forward strand.
GAAGTCTCTCACCCTTGACCTGAAGTTTCGTCAGAGCATCGAGATTATCCAGCGCCTCATCCAGGAAAAGGGGTACGATGTTCTCATCGAACAGTTCCGCCCTGGTGTGATGGACAGGCTCGGGCTTTCCTACGAGACACTCTCGTCTATGAATGATGGGCTGATCTACTGTTCCATCACGGGATACGGTCAGACCGGACCATTCAGAAACAGGGCCGGCCATGATATCAACTATTTGTCCAGGGCAGGCATCATGAGCTATTCCGGAACCAAAGAAAGAGGGCCGTGCATCATGGGCATCCAGGTTGCCGATGTGGGGTCCGGTTCGAACAATGCGGTGATCGGAATTCTAGCCGCGATCATTTCCCGCATGAACACCGGCACCGGCCAACACATCGATGTGGCCATGACCGACGGCATGTTCCCGTACCACGTGATGAGCGGTATCCGCCATCTTGTCGGTGAGCAGGAGCCCTGTTTTGAGACAGAGCTGCTCAACGGCGGGTCTCTGTACGGATTCTTTGAAACATCGGATGGGAAATACCTCTCTTTTGGTGGTCTGGAGCCACAGTTCCTGACAGCATTCCTGAAGACCCTCGGGCTCGAGCGCTATCTCGACAGGCTCCTGGATCCAGCAGTGATGGATGAAGTGAGACAGCGCGTCGGCGAACTCATACGGTCGCAGACCAGAAGCCACTGGGAAGAGGTGTTCAGAGACGTAGATGCCTGCGTGGAACCTGTCCTGAGTGTGTCAGAGGCGCTTGCCAGCGAGCATGCACAGGCTCGGGGCCTGGTTGTTGAGGTGCCTGGTCCGGATGGGAAGCCTATCAGGCAGCTGTCTTTCCCCATCCAGTTTTCCGGGTACACACCTGAATACACCCGAGCGGGACCGAGGCTCGGGCAGGATACCGAAGAAATCCTGGGGTCTCTGGATTTCAGTGAGCAGGAGATCCAGGAGATGAAAACACAGGGCATAATAGGCGGTATGGACTAGAGAATCGATTGAAAGGGGGAAACAGTATGGTTGGTATTACATCCTATGGTGGGTATATCCCGCGCTACAGGCTCAGCCGCATGATCATTGTACAGAACATGGCATGGTATTTCCCTGTCATTATGGCAGTGGCCGGCGGAGAAAAGGCCGTGGCGAACTGGGATGAGGATGCGGTGAGCATGGCAGTCGCCGCAGCGTACGACTGTATGGCCGGCAAAGACAGGAAGGCTCTCGACGGAGTCTATCTTGCCTCCACGACCCTGCCCTTTGCAGACAGGCTTAATGCAGGAATCGTGGCCACGGCCTTGAATGCTCCGGAAGAAGAGAGTACGAACGCTGATTTCTGTTCATGCACGAAGGCAGGCACAACAGCGGCTCTGGCCGCGCTCGGGGCGATCGAGTCCGGGGCCAAGAACAGCGTTCTCGTGGTTGCCTCGGATCAGCGCAGGGCAAAGATGGCGACCATGTTCGAGATGTTCTACGGCGATGGCGCAGGCGCTCTGCTCTTCGGCAAGGATGATGTGATCGCAGAATTCAAGGGGAGCTACTCCATCAACTGCGACTTCATCGATCACTACAAGGGGTATGGAAAAGAATTCGACTACGGCTGGGAAGAGCGCTGGGTCAGGGATGAAGGATATGGAAAGATTATCCCTCAAGCGATCGGCGGCTTCCTCAAGAAGTACGGCATGACCATGGCGGATATCGACAAGGTGATCTACCCGTGTTATTTCACCGGCACGCACAAGTCGATCGGCAAGACTCTCGGCATTGATCCTGCCAAGCTTCAGGACAACCTGCACGGAAACTGCGGTGATACGGGCACTGCCCATCCGCTCGTCATGTTTGCTGCAGCACTGGAAGATGCCAAGCCCGGCGACAAACTGCTGCTTGCCAGTTTCGGCCAGGGGTGTGATGTGCTGCTCTTCGAGGCCACGGACAAGATCACCAAGGTGAAACCCGCCAAAGGAGTCAAGGGGTACCTCGAGACAAAGATCGATCTGCTCAGCTACCAGAAGTTCTCCAAATTCCGTGATCTTATTGTTGCAGACCTGGGCATCAGGGGGGAGGCGAACCCTAACACCTCGCTGACAGCACTGTGGAGGCGGCGGAAGATGATTCTTGGATTTATGGGGGCCAAGTGCACCAAGTGTGGAACTCCCCAGTTCCCGGCGCTGCCCGTGTGTGTAAATCCTGACTGCGGGGCTTCAGATGCATTCGAGGAGTACGAGTTTGCGGACAAACTTGGCAAGATCCAGATGTTTACCGGTGACATGCTCGCGGCCTCTGTGGACCCGCCGACCGTGTATGGCCTCGTGAACTTCGAGGGAGGGGGGAAGGCATTTCTTGACTTCACTGACTGCGATGTGAACCAGGTGAAGGTCGGCATGACGATCAAGATGTCCTTCCGGAGACGGTCGAGAGACCAGATGAGGGGCTTTACCGGCTACTTCTGGAAAGCTGTTCCCCAGGTGCAGGGATAGGAGGTGGATCATGGCAACCGGAATCAAAGATAAAGTGGCAATCCTGGGAATGGGATGCACCAAGTTCGGAGAGCGGTGGAATTCCAGTTCTGAAGATCTTGTGCTCGAAGCCTACCAGGAATGCATCCAGGATGCGGGTATCGAAAAAAAGGATATCCAGATGGCATGGCTCGGCACCTGTTTCGATGAGGTCAATGTCGGGAAAAGCGCACTCTCGACATCCCTCACACTCCGACTGCCGAATATTTCGGTAAGCAGGGTCGAGAACTTCTGCGCCAGCGGAACGGAGGCTTTCCGCGGGGCTGTGTATGCCGTTGCATCAGGTGCGTGTGATATTGCCCTGGCAATGGGCGTGGAAAAACTTAAGGACATCGGATACGGCGGTCTGCCGGAGTTCAGTTCGGCCATCGGTGTCGCGAATTCGCTGTGGTTCCCGAATCTGACCGCGCCGGGCGGGTTTGCCATGCTTGCAACGGGGTATGCAGCAAAATACGGGCTGGATATCATGGATGTCAAGAAGGCCATGGCCCATGTGTCGGTCAAGAGCCATGCAAACGGAGCAATGAACCCGAAGGCCCACCTGAGGCGACCTGTGACAGAGGAGCAGGTGTTGAATGCCCCCGTGATCGCGTTTCCCTTGGGGTTGTTCGATTGCTGTGGAGTGAGCGATGGGTCTGCCTGTGCCATTGTGACAACCCCGGAAATCGCGAAATCACTGGGCAAGAAGGATATCATCACGGTGAAGGCGCTCCAGCTTTCTCTCAGCAATGGAACCGAGCTGGCCTATCACGACTGGGATGGTGCCCACTTCGTGACCACCAGCAAGGCGAGCACGATGGCGTATGAGGAGGCCGGCATCAGCAACCCCAGAGAGGAGATCAGCATGATGGAGGTGCACGACTGCTTCTCCATCACCGAACTGGTCACCATGGAGGATCTCCACATCTCGGAGAGAGGCCAGGCACCCAAGGACATCCTCGATGGATTCTTCGATCGGGACGGGAAGATTCCCTGCCAGGTCGACGGCGGGCTGAAGTGCTTCGGCCACCCCATCGGCGCATCGGGCCTGCGGATGCTCTATGAGATGTATCTCCAGATCCTCGGCAGAGCCGGAGACAGGCAGCTCAAGGATCCGGTATTCGGGTTGACCCACAATCTCGGCGGATTCCCCATGATGAATGTCTGCAGCATTGCCATCATTGGCAAGCACGGGGCATGAGAATCCCAATGAGGAGGAGGTGAGTATGGCTGATCACAGCAAGGTTGGAAAAGAATATCCCCCAATGACGTGGGAGGTTGAGCGGGGAAAGATCGCCGAGATGGCCAAGGCCATCGGTGACCCAAACCCCATTTACCTCAGCAGAGATGCGGCAATCGAGGAAGGGTATAAGGACACGCCGGCACCCGCAACGTTTCTCACGGTGCCCATGATGTGGAACTCGTCCATGCCCGCGGTGCTGGGGGATCTTGCCATCAACTTCATGATGGTGCTCCACGGCGAAGAGGAATACGAGTACTACCAGGAGATCTACCCCGGCGATGTCCTCACCGGTGCTGCAAAAGTGGCGTCCATCGAGGAGAAGACCAGCAAATCCGGAAGGAAGATGGACATGGTCACGGTGGAGATTCTCTATACGAACCAGCGGGGCGAGAAGGTTGCCAAGGCCAGGAGCCTGCTCGTGGAGAGGAAATAGGAGGTCGATCATGGCGCATGAACTGTATTTTGAAGACATCAATGTCGGCGATGAGATGCCGAAGCTGGTCAAGGGTCCTCTCCAGAAACTGCAGCATGTTGTGTATGCGGGTGCGTCGGGTGATTTCAATCCGCTGCACACCGACGATGATTTTGCAAAGGCAGTGGGGATGAAGGATGGCGTGATTGCACACGGCATGCTCATCATGGGATTTGCCGGTCAGGCGATCACCGCGTGGATCCCCAAGAAATACCTGAAGAAGTTTGGAGTGAGATTCGCCGGCATGACAAAACCCGGCAACACCGTCACGGTCACAGGGAAGGTGACTGACAAGCGCACGGAAGCAGGGCAGAACCTCGTTATCTGCGAGCTCACGGTTGCAGACGAGACAGGTGATGTGAAGATCACCGGGAACTTTACGGCAGCCCTGCCGTCAAAGGGCTAGCCGCACATACCATGAGGAGGTGAATATATGGCAACTATTGATTTTACCGGAAGGGTAGCGATCGTAACGGGCGCAGGCGCAGGTCTGGGCAGGCAGTATGCCCTCGACCTGGGAAAACGTGGAGCAAAGGTTGTGGTCAATGACCTGGGTGGTACACGTGATGGTGTTGGGCACAGCGATGCAGCGGCCAACAAGGTGGTGGACGAGATCAAGGCAGCAGGAGGAGAGGCTGTTCCCAATTACGACAACGTGGCCACGATCCAGGGTGGGGAAAATATTGTCAAGACAGCCATCGACAGTTACGGGAAGGTGGATATCCTCATCAACAACGCGGGGATCCTCCGGGACAAGACCTTCAACAAGATGGAGGAGGAGAACTGGGATGCCGTGATGGCGGTTCACCTGAGGGGCGCGTACTGCGTGTCGAAACCCGCCTTCAACAACATGCGGGAAAACGGCTACGGCAGGATCGTCATGACAACGTCCGGTGCAGGCCTGTTCGGAAACTTCGGCCAGTCCAACTATGCCGCTGCAAAGATGGGGCTGATCGGATTGACCAATGTGCTCAAGCTCGAGGGTGCGAAGTACAATATCAAGGTGAACGTGATCGTACCTGTCGCAGCATCACGGCTTACCGAGGATGTACTCCCTCCGCAGTTCTTTGAGAAGATGAAGCCGGATTTCATCTCCCCTGCCGTGCTCTACATGTGCTCGGAGCAGTGCGAGGATACCGGCATGTACATCAACGCCACGCTGGGCTATTTCAGCAGGACAGCGATCATGACAGGCCCCGGTGTCATCATTTCGGATGGGGTAAAAATCCCGAGCCCGGAAGAAGTTGCTGACAACTGGAGCAAGATCATCAGCCTGGAGGACCCGAAGTATTTCAGCCAGCTTCCTGAAATGTTCGGCGTCTTAGGACCGCTTCTTTCTTAAGATACAGTGGTGCCT
>JBNGDS010000019.1:0-44019 GCA_049975365.1 Desulfomonilia bacterium
GGAAGAACTCCCCACCAGCGGCGTGGGAAAAGTGCTGAAACGCGAACTCAAGAAGGAAATGGTCTAACACGGGAAGAACAATGGCTGTTCTGCGCCCGGATACAGTGGTATCTGGGCGCAGATATCTCTTCTGGTTCAACACCCGATGTGATGTCCTGCAGAATTGTGCGATACACGCGGAATTGAAGTTGTCAAGCCATCGGGGAAATGGTATGAAGCAAAAAAATTCATGGTAGGGGTACACTATGGCACCGAAGAAATACAAGGCTGGAACATTCTGCATCGACATCGCATGCCCACGCCACAAGGAACTCGAATCATTGGAAGGCGATGCATACCTCGAGAGAAAGAAAGTCCATTGTAAAGACTGTTATGCCTGGCGGCTTCTGATATGGCTTGAATCCCATAACTACAGGATCGTGCAGACCCTCCCGGAAGTCTCTTCAAAGCAGCTTGCAGCCATGATCAAGGGGATCGATCCTGTTCGGGTTGAAGATCTCACGATAGACGAAATTCTCGCCCTCTAATTCCCGCGAAGCATTCGCGGCGATTGATCTCGAAAACTGGAAGAATGATGCGCTGATCTAAGCCTTCGTATCTGTCAGCGCGTATGATCCACGCACAGGTTCTTCTGGTGAAAAGATGATTCGCGATGCCGGAGATAAGCTCCTGTGGGGTAAGGAACACGACATTCCTCTGTCAAATCACCCAGATCACGCGGTGCACATATCAGGTGGAACTGGTTTTCTCGCCAGGGAAATTTTCTGTGACCAGGCCTCTGGTCAGAATGCCAAGCAAGGCATCATGTGCAGATTCAGGGGTGATATCGGGGTGCATGAGTAAAATGTCATTGATCCCTTTCATCGCACTGATCAGAAGGAGACTTGCGAGTTTCGGATTCACCTCCCTGAAGGTTCCCTGGGTGATTCCGTTGTGAATATCATCCTCTATTGGCCGGTAGATCGAAGAATAGATCTGTTCTCCAAGCCATCGTATGTTTGGATCACCATCTGCAACCGCATCCTGGCACAGCTGCATGATGGTGAAAAATTTATCGATCACGGGGATCGTTGCTTCAGCCCGGAGGATAAGGCGTTTGTACGGGTCTTTTTCTTTCCTGATGCTTTCCCATCCTTTCGAGAAGAATCTTTGAAAAATCAGAGGGACGCACTCGAGGAACAATGCCTTTTTATTCGAAAAGTATGAGTAGAAAGAACCTTTCCCGATATCCAGCCTGTGAATAATATCGTTCACGTGCGTCTCCCGAAACCCTTTTTCTAAAAAGAGCATGGAGCCTTCCTCGATGATACGTTCGCGGACTGCCCTGCCAGCCTTCTTTCGTGGCTTTTTCCTTTTCAGCTGTTCTCTCAGTTCCATACTTTTCAACCAAGGAGGGAACTGTGTGACGTCTGCATTCCCTCTCTCTATCATGGTGCGGATGGCAATGAGTGGAAATCCCTTTTTCTTCGCATTCCGAATGAACATGAGTTTCTGATAGTGGGCATCATCGTAATAGGCCATCGTTTTTCCCGATTTAATGGGAGGATGGAGCAGACCTGTCTGAACATAAAAGTGAATTGTTCTCCGTGCTGTCTTTGACAACCGCTCAAGCTGACTGATCCTGTAGAACTGATAGCGTGGATCCATAGGGGCTCCTCTCCCGGGAATGTTGGAAGTGATGATGCTGTATCAAACTATACAGTAACTGTTCACTAAATGAAAGAACATTCATCTTGTCATCTCGGTTTGAGAAATCCATATGGCTACCTTATTAGAGATGTATTCTCATCGTTGAAAAAGAAAAAAAATGGTGAAAGATCCACCCGTCGACTGGTATTATTCTTGACCATAAAGTCATTTTTAGCTATGATAATGCAGTTGTATTGTCGGAAGAGAGGTCATGCAATAGGGGGGCAAGGCTTGTCATCTATCTGGTTGAGTGATCTTGATACAATCGAGGTGACCACCCCGGTCAGCCAAAAGATCATGCATGCAATCTCTCAGGGGAACCGCGAAAAAGCCGCACTTCACAGCTCTGATCTCAGGGAGGAACGAATCATTCTCCATGATTTCTTTGCCGATGTCTGCACTGCACTCTTCACCTGGATCGGGCGGCATCTCGGGGAGGAAACCCTTCAAGACATGTTCAGGTATTGTTTCCTCCTGAGTGCAAAGCGCCAGATTTATGATCTCTTGAGTCTGGGGATAGATCCCGGTTTAGAAACGCTTATGCTGGCTCGAAATGCGTGGATTGCCCACAGCTGCAGCGGGGCCGGTGAACACGGAGGGTCTTTCCGTCTCACTGAAGACGACGAGAAGTTTACCTTTATTCTCGATCCATGCGGAAGCGGGGGCCGTCTGTGGAGAAGGGGGCGGTATGAACCCCCCTGGAATTTTGCCACGACATCCCGGGCATACCCGTGGTCGTACGGGCGCAAGGATTTTCCATATTACTGCATTCACTGTGCATTCCTGAATGAACTCCTGCCCTATGAATATATCGGGTACCCGAGTTGGCCGGTGGACCCGCCTGAACACCCCATGGATATATGCATGTGGCATATCTACAAGGACAGGTGGGCTGTTCCGGAGAGGTATTACTCACGGTACGGGATCGCAAGGAAAGAGAAACACAGGCATCGGACCATCGCAGGCAAACGCTGGTTCAGCGATGAGTATCTCGGGGAACTACGTCGACCGACCCCTGAGAGAATCAGAGAAAGAATCCAGAATGGAGACATGCGGGGTGCCCGGCGTATCTGTGGTGAAATGGCAGGTGAATTTCTCTTTCTGCACAATCTCTACGTGAACATGATTGCTGCAACCCTCGAGTTCATCGTCGAACGGAAAGGAGAGGGGCAGCTTGGGGAAGTACTCACATACCTCTATGAGACATGTGTGAAGGAGCAGATTGTGGCCCAGGCCGAAACGCTTCCACCTCCCCAGGCACTCACATTTCTCATTCACAACCTCTTTCTTGCGGACACATGCGGTGGGAGTGGCCTGAGCCCAGCAAGGATCAGGATTATTGAGGATCCTGATACGCTGTTCATAATCCTTGATCCCTGTGGCAGTGGCGGGAAGCTGATCCGCCATGGTGCGTACACGCAGAAAGGCGGAACCACGCTGCGTGAGTCGCTGGAAAATCGTCTCTTGAAAACCGGGATCCGGCTGCGGCCACCACAGAGTGTTCTTGAAATTACCATGCCCTATGCCGTGACATACTTCACTGAGACGAGGAAGCCCACAGGACTTCATACAACAGGGCACGGGTATGAGTGGTCGAGTGGCCGTTCGGGTGTCCCGTATTATTGCTGCATCTGTACATCGAGCGTGAGACGTGCAGGCTGCAGGTGGCTCACCGTGAGCCCCCCGGAAGATGAGCGCCAACCTTGTATCTGGCGCGTTGATAAGAAAAAGATATAATCTGTTGAAGGGGGATACATATGGAATACTTCACGAAACCCATCGGGCTCTTTTCCCCTGCGCCCGACCTGCTGAAAAACGCGCCTTCGCTTATCAAGATGAAGGAACGATTTCCCCGATATATCGGCCGTGCAGAAAAGACCCAGATCTTCTCACGCGCACTCGCAAGGGACATTATTCTCCCCAAGGCTCTTGAGGTTGATACGAAATCGAGCAAGGATCCGAGGTATGTAGACTGGGACCTCTGGCGTCAGATAAATCGGACGAAGGCGACGATCGGGTATATTCCGGAGAAGCTGGGAGGTCTTGGATGGAGCGGTCTTGATGCCTTTGTCTTCCTTGAGGAGTGTATCACAGCCTGTACGGGAATTTCCGCATTCTTCGGGTTCAACTTCTTCGGCGTCCTGTGCGCCTTTGTGGAATTCCAGCCGGATGTATGTCTGAAGGTCATTCGAGAAATGGTTGAAGCACACAGGAATGAAAAGCCGGTCTTTTGGGCATGGTCCATCACAGAACCGAGTGCTGGAACCGATGTGGAAGATGGTCGGGCCATGGCTACGATGAAGTGCTCCGCACATGCCCGGAAGGTTTCCGGCGGATATATCATCAATGGCACGAAGCAGTTCTGCAGCAATGGAAGCCTGGCTCACTACCTTGTAGTGACCGTCTGCACCAATCGGGCGGACCCGTTGAACACGATGGCGACATTTCTCGTCCCTGCAGCATCGGCAGGTTTTTCCGTTGGACGAATTGAACGGAAATGCGGGCAGAAAGGATCTCACACAGCTGAACTCTTTTTCGACAATGTCTTTGTCCCTGATGAAAATCTCTGGGAACCGCCGGGGCGTGGGCTGCGCCACACAAGGGAGATCCTCTCTGTTACGAGAGGAATCATCGGGATGCTGGGAGTCGGTATTGCCAGGGGGGCTTTAGAGCGGTGTATTCAGTTCGCATGCATAAAAAAGGTGCGTGGACATTATCTCATCGAGGAAAACTGGGTTCAGATAGCTATTGCCGATATGCTGACAGAGATCATGGCAGTCAGAGCCAAGTGCTATGATTTTGCCATAGCCCTTGACACCATTCATGTCTTGCGGATCCTTGAGAATCTCCCTGTAAAGACTCTCCTGCGCGTAGTACCGGAGAAACTGATCATGGGAGAATCAGTTCAGGCACTGCTCAGGAACAAGTCTCTTGCCAGAGCAGTCAAAGCGCTGAAGGACTGGATTGTTTCGGACGAACGTGTTGAGTACTGTGCCTGTCAAGGATCTTCTATAAAGGTGACGGGAACGGATCTCGCGATGGACATAGCCTCACGGGTTCTTGACATCGTGGGCATCGAGGGCATGGCCTATTGCTATGGCATGGAGAAGAGCTTCAGGGATGCAAAGGGGGCGCAGATCTACGAGGGAACAAACCAGGCCAACAGACTGGATGTTTTCCATCACGAGGTGGGAAGGGGACTGGGCATATGATCACCTCGGAGATGAAAGAAATTGTGTCCGTATGCCAGAAATTTGCAGAAAAACACATAGGTTCATATGCCCTGGAAGCAGACCTGAACGGTGATCTGAACTGGCTGCACTCTGTGTGGCAAAAGAGTTCGGAGATCGGGATCATTCCTCTTGGCGTTCCTGCAGAACTGGGAGGTGTAGGTCAATCGGATGCTTGTTGCGCTCTTGTTCTTGATGCCTTTGCAGCTGAGTGTGCGGGGGTTGCGAGCGTGTATCTTCACCAGTATGTTGCCCTCAAGGCCATTCTGGCTGCAGAAGATGCTCAGAGGACATCTCTTTTTTCCACGCTGATCAATGACAAAGGGAAATCATTTCCAATTCTTTCTGTAATTTTCCCTTCGGACATGGATGACCGGCACATTTCCATACGGGAAAAAGAGGGAAAGGTGTTCATTCAGGGAACAAGCCCCTTAACCGGGAATGCTGTGCTTTCACGATATATTGTGGTTTTTCTCCGCGAAGAGCGAGACAACGACACGATGACCTGCATATTGATCAGGAGAGAATCACCGGGCATCGCACTGGGAGATGATGCCCGTCTTCCCGGCCTCAGGGTCAACCCTTTCGCCCCGGTCATATTCAACGACGTTGAGATCACACAGGAGTGCATCATCGGGAAGAGAGGAGAAGCGAAGGCACTCTACGAAACGTCCCTCGAAGTCTACTACGGATTTGTTGCCGCATGCGCACTAGGTGCTGCCCGAAGGGCATACAGCAAGGCGTTGAAGTATGCACAGGATCGGTATCAGTTCGGAACCATGATCATCAATCACCAGGAAATTCAGCGGATGCTGGGGAACATGCTCGCGAAGCTGGCTGTCGGAACATCTAGCTACATCACGGCGCTGAGTGGAGAAGTAGAGGGGATGTTTATGCTCCCGTTCAAGGGCAGCCGTTTCGCAAAAGTATTTTGCACAGATGCAGCATTGGAGATCGCCATCGACGCTGTTCAGGTTCATGGGGGTTATGGCTACACGCATGACTATGGAGTTGAAAAAATCATGCGTGACATAAAGGTGCTGCAACTCCTTGGTGAGAGCAATCCAGTACTTCACATCAAGACGATCCAGGATATTGTGCACGCTACCAACGTGAAATGATGCTGTCATTCGTCATGACCAGCAGGGGAGTTTTCACTAGGACATGGAAGTATGATGTCATGATACACCAGAACATGAGGTACAGGGGGGGTCATGAAAAACCTAAAGGACAATGTCGTCGTGGTAACGGGTGCAAGCGGGGGAATCGGCAAGGCGCTGGCATTGGCATTCGCTGAAGAGGGATGCAATGTTGTCATATGTGCGCGCCGCAAGGACGAGCTTGAAAAGGTGGCCTATGAGATCCGTGCCAAGGGAAGGGAGGCTCTTGCCATTCCTACGGATGTGAGTGACGAGAGCCAGGTCAAGGCCATGGCAGCTGAAGCCTTCAAGAGATTCGGAGAGGTGGATATTCTCGTCTGCAATGCGGGATTCGGGTGGACCGGACCCACACATCTTATGGAACGGTCGGACTGGGACACGGTATTCAACACGAACTTTTTCGGAGTCGTCCACTTTATTCGTCATTTTGTTCCTGCCATGACGAAACAGCGCCATGGTCATGTTGTGATCATCTCTTCCATATTTGGAATCACCTGCATTCCATATGGGACACTCTACGCCTCCTCGAAGGCAGCCCTTATCGCTCTGGGTGAATGTCTCCGATCTGAACTGCAGCGCTACCGTGTGGGGGTTACAACAGTTTGTCCAGGGTATATTGAATCGGATCTCATTGCCAACACCCGCTTCAAGATGGTCGAAAAGGAGGCCCGAAAGCTGGCTTCCCTTGTCAAGCCGATGCCTGTTGAGAAATGTGCCAGGATTATCATCCGAGCTGTCAAAAGAAATAAGGGCGTCATTGTCATCACGGGGCTTGCCAAATTTTTCTGGTACTGCAAACGCATCTCGCAACGGCTCTATGAAATTATATCGCTGGTCATTACCTTCTCGACACGACGGTATGTGGAGGAGTAAATTGTACATGGACCCGAGTCAATTGGTAACAGGAAAGAGGTATTCACAGAACAGAACGTCACTCAAGGAGGTCACGGCCCATGTCCTGGAGACCTAAATGGTGGCTGACATTTCTCGCCACGATCTGGCCCATAACCGGCGCCAGTGCTAAGGCCACCCAGATTCCCGTTATCGGAAACGTGTTCACGAAAATGGTCATCCCCCTCTTCTCTGGCAAGAATTTCAACGTCTCGTATCTTCCCATCAATGAAGAATTGGCAAGCCCTGAGAGTGTTACCCTGCCTCTGATAGTGCTGGAAGAGATCATCAGGCGATCTGCACACCGTGTCATTCTAAATCGCTGCCACTGCAGAGATTCAGAGGGGTGCACGAAGTATCCAATTGAGAACGCCTGCCTTCTCTTGGGACAGGGGACCATGGAAATCAAACCCTGGATTGCCACCCCCGTGAGTGTCGATGAGGCTGTCGACCATGCCCGCTACATGGTGGGACTGGGATTGACACCCATGGTTGGTCGTGTGCTGATGGATAACCTGTTTTATGGAGTCCCGAACACGGGCAAGCTCCTCACGGTCTGTTTCTGCTGCCATTGCTGCTGTACGGTGATGGCATCAGCCAAATACTTTCCGCAGAAGGCGAAGGATGCGATTGTGCGGCTCAAGGGAATGAAGATAGCCGTTGATCTAGAGAAATGCAAAGACTGTACAACACGGGAGTGCGTGGATGAATGTATTGTCAAGGCATTTGCTGTTCAAGACGGGAGAGTCATCCACGATCCAGACAAATGCAAGGGGTGTGGCTGGTGTGTGGCCATATGTCCGCATAAAGCGGTCACCATAGAAGTCGAGGATATCGATGCGGCTGTTGATGAGTTCCTTGGCCGTATCGGGAGTCTTGTAAACTACAGCTGATCGTGATGGAGCAGTCTCCATGAGGGGTTGGCGAGGTTCTTGACTTATTGACAGTGAATGACGATCGTATTATAGGTTTTCTCTGTAAAAGTAACAGGGAACAGATGATACACGAGAACCAAACGCTGGCCTTGAGGTGTTTGAAGGGGGGGATATTTTTCAGGAATAGATTTGGTTGGCTGTCCAATTAATATATTGGTTGACAAGTCAATTGAAAGGTGAGATCTTCTTCAGTATTGACCATGTGCTCAATCACTCAACTGGTGTTTGAGGTGTTACAGGAGGGATATCTTCGTTTCTGCTGAACCTGCACGGGTACTGTCGTCGGGTGGAGGTAGAAACTGAAGATTGATGATGTCTCCACGATACAAATTCTTGTGTATAAAGAATTTTCTGCAGAGGAGGGGTGTGTGAAAGAGAATTTAGCACAGATTTTCAGAAGGCAGGCGCAGAAGTATGGGAATCGCTTGGCAGTAGAAAAACGTTTGAATGGTGTGTGGCATGGATGGTCCTGGGAGGAGTACTATGACAAAGCCCGGTCCGTTGGTCTCGGCCTCTACAGTCTCGGAATACGCAGGGGCGATCGTGTAGCCCTGCTTTCGGACAACAGGCTTGAGTGGATAGCCTCGGACATGGGTATTATCGGTATCGGAGCGTGTACCATTCCCATCTACGTCACCCTGCCTTCCCATGAAGTCGCGTATATCATTAACAATTCCGATGCCAAGGTGTTCATCGCGGAGAACAAGGCCGCTGTTGAAAAGGCTCTTCACCACATACAAGAAACTCCCCTTCTTGAAAAGATCGTGGTGATCGATCCCGAGGGCTGTGATCTTGCGAACCCCTTGATCATGACCTTCGAGCAACTCCAGAAGATGGGGCGGGATCTTCAGGAAAAGGAGGGCGGTCTTTTTGAGAAATTGACAGACGAGATTCAAGTGGATGACCTGCTCACCTTTGTCTACACCTCGGGAACAACAGGGCCGCCGAAAGGTGCCATGATCAGCCACAAGAATATTCTCGCAGTATTCGATGGACTCGATGCGGTAGTCCCTGCATATGATACTGATGAAACGGTCCCCTTCCTACCCCTGTGTCATGTCTTTGAACGGGTAGCAGGACATTTCTACGGGATGAAGGTGGGCATCACCGCCCATTACACGGAAAGCTTCGATACGATCGTGGAGGATATCGCCGCCAAGCGACCCACGATTGTTCTCGCTGTACCCCGGGTCTGTGAAAAGATCTACGCAAAGATCATGTCTGAAGTGAAGAAGCAGCCCGAGTGGAAGCAGAAAATGTTCGCGTGGGCCAAGAATGTCGGTGCACAGGTAAGCCAGCTGAAAGAGAAGAAACAGGCTCTTCCCCTGGGTCTGAAAATCCAGTATTCCATCGCATACCCCCTTGTGTTCAAGAAACTGAGCGACAAGCTGGGTGGACGAGTACGCTGGATGACTGCAGCCGGCGCACCACTTTCTCGGGATATTGCAGACTTCTTCAACGCCTCCGGCATTTTCGTGATCGAGGGCTATGGGATGACGGAGACCACAGCTCCGGTAACCCTGAATACCATCAATGACTACCGGTTCGGAACAACAGGGAAGCCTCTTCCCTGCAATCAGATCAAGATTGCACCGGATGGGGAGATTCTGGTCAAGGGTGATAATGTCATCACGGGGTATTGGAAGATGCCCGAACAGACGAAGGATGCCTTCACCGACGATGGGTGGCTCATGTCAGGGGACATTGGAGTTATCGATACAGACGGATTTCTCTCCATCACAGACAGGAAGAAGGATCTCATCATTACCGCAGGGGGCAAGAATATCGCTCCGCAGAACATCGAAGGGATGTTCATGAAGAATCCGCTGTTCGAAAATGTGGTCATCATCGGCGATCGACGGAAATTCCTGTCGGCGCTCTTCACCCTGAACCGAGAGGAAATGGAGAGACTGGCCTCTGTAGAGGGCATATCCTACACTGATCCCACGGATCTCTATGATCGGAAAGAGTTTCGCGCAATTGTTGATAAGGCTGTAGAGGAGGTCAACCAGCAGCTCGCCCGTGTTGAAGCGATCAAGCAGTACCGGATTCTGAAGGATTCATTCTCAACAGACACAGGGGAATTGACCCCCTCATTGAAAGTGAAGCGCAAGGTCATCAATGAGAAATTCAAGGATGTCATAGAAAGTATGTACCCGAAGGAACTGTAATCTCTAAAAGAATATGGAAATGATCTCGACACTCTGCCCCGTTTTTCCAAATGGGGCAGAGTGTTCTGGGAGAACTGGGACACATGAGGAGAATCCCGTTCGTTGACAAGATTTCCACTCCCCTGTACACTCGTTGTCAGGTTCAAGTACACCATTGGAATGGCCCACGTGAATAATACCTGAAGAGGAAGGGAGACTGAAGGAGAACATATGAACACATTCAAACGTATCATGGTTGTCATCGGTGGCAGTGTTCTGATCAATGTGGCTCTCACTATCATCAACATCCTCCAGAACGGCATCGGGGGATACAAGGGCAAGTCAGTGGCAGAAATCCTCGACGTCTCTCCGGAGAAAGCGACCCTTCAGGACATCAAAAAACTCTCCAAGGCGCAGGTAATGCAGCTCTTTTATGCAGCACCGCCCCCTGAATTCAGCAGCATGAAGGGAGAATACCGCGCTCAGCTTCTGCCGCTGGGCATTCTCGCTCCCAGTGCTGCATACTACACGCATCATTTCTTCGGACCTGGACACTGGGAAGGGAAGGCATTTCTCCCGACTGAGGGAGAGAAAGGATGGGGCTACAATATATTCGTGCGCAACGGGATTGCGCACAGAACACGAAAATTCAGCACCTATATGGGACCTTCGACAATAGACAAGAGGCCATCGTTTCACCTCAACTATCGCCCGCATAATTCAGGCCTTGTCCATTCCATGCACGATGAGGTGAGGAAGATCAACGACGATCTCTACATCTGCATGGGGCACATGGGACTTGGAGGCGGGGCCATAAACCCTGCTCCGTTTGTTGTCCAGGGACCTCCGACTCCATGGGTCGGACTTGAAGGGGACACAGAGTAACCGAAATGGGGGTATACCGTGGCGAGTAGATACAAGGGGTACATGGGGAAGATCCTCGATGTTGATCTCACGTCAGGCAAGATCGGGACCTACGAGGTATCAGACCGTGATCGGGAACGTTTCCTTGGGGGGAGATTTCTCTCCACCAAGATTTTATGGGATGAACTGAAACCAGGGACTGACCCACTTTCACCGGAGAACATACTCATCGTGATGACGTCCCCTCTGACAGGGACGGGAGCCCCGTCCTCAAGCCGATATGACATATCCTCCAAGAGCCCATTGACAGGGGCAATCGGACACTCCAACAGCGGGGGAAATTTTGGAATCCACCTGAGACGTGCCGGCTGGGATGGCATTGTTATCCGTGGAAAGGCCAAGAACCCCGTGTACATAGACATCAATGAAGACACAGTGCACGTAGAAGATGCATCGGATCTCTGGGGGAAAAACACGGAAGAGACACAGGAGCTGATGGGCGAGAAAAAGGTAGGAAAGATGGTTATCGGCCCTGCTGGTGAGAACCTCGTCAAATATTCAACTATTGTCTCACAGGAACGAAGCCACGGGCGAACCGGCATGGGCGCTGTCATGGGCTCGAAGAATCTGAAGGGGATCGTGGCACGGGGGAGCAAGAAGATCGAACTCCAGGATCCACAGGGGTTCAAGACTCTCATCAAGCGCTGGATCGAGATGCTCCAGGCCCATCCTGCAACAGGAGACTTCGCTCCCAAGTATGGGACATCGGGGTTTCTGAAATCCCTGTCCGATCACAATGCGCTTCCAACGAAGAATTTTTCTTCGGGCAGATTCAATGACGCGCATCTTCTTACAGGCGAGACCCTTGCCGAAACCCGCCTTGTTCGCAATGCAGGGTGTGTGTCCTGCCCGATACGCTGTGCGCGGGTTGTGGAACTGGACGGACGGGAAATCAAGGGTCCCGAATATGAAGTCCTGTGTCTGCTCGGATCCAACATGCTCATCAATGATATGGATGCAATCATCAGGTGGAACTACGAGCTCGATCTCCTCGGCATCGACTCCATATCGGTCGGGACGGTCATGGGGTTTGCCGCAGAATTGAACGAAAAGAAACTCTGGGATAATGGGATTGAATTCGGCAAGAAGGAAAACATCTCGCAGATTCTCCGGGACATCGCATATCGGAAGGGCGTCGGGGCTGATCTGGCCGAAGGGGTGAGGTTCCTGTCCAAAAAGTACGGTGGAGAAGATTTTGCCCCCCATTCCAAAGGGTTGGAAATGGCCGCGTACGAACCGAGGGGAGCTGTTGGGCATGGTCTTGGCTACGCGACGGCAAATCGTGGGGCCTGCCATCTCGACGGTGGCTATGTGATCTATTTTGAGGCCACTGGTCCAGCAACGCTGGACCCGTACCACTACCGATCGAAACCAGGCTATGTGATCCTTGATCAGAATCTGCTGGCAGCCATCAGTGCCGGTGGCAATTGTCTCTTCACGTCGTGGACATTTCTTCCCCCGTTTCTCTACAAGATACCCAATTCCAAGATCATGAGCTGGATCACTACGAAGATCCTGACCTATTCATGGGTCAGCATCGAACTTACACTGCGTCTGCCCGCATTCATGATGAGGTTTCACCTGCCCATACTCCCCCATTCGAAGGCCTTGAAATTGGCGACAGGCATGGAGATGGATTTCGGAAGATTCATGCAGATAGGCGAGAGGGGATTCACCTTGGAGCGCCTTTTCAACGTCCGTGAGGGATTCACCGCAAAGGATGATACCCTTCCAAAGCGGTTAACCCACGAAGAGCAGATTCCGGGGAACGTGAAAAGCAAGGTCCCGCTGGGCAAGATGCTTCCAAAGTACTATCAGCTTCGGGGGTGGGACGACAACGGAGTTCCCACGGAGAAGGCCCTCAAAAGACTCGATCTGGAGGATGTGGGCGCCAGCCTGTAACTGGATATCATAGTATTCAGGGATCCATTGCTGATTCTCATCCCGTCGTGGAATCGGTGGCAACTTCCTGGGATACGTGTCCATGATCAAGACAGTGTCTCATAGGGTGCGGCAGGTCCATCGAGGAGAAGAATGGATGCAAAGGAAGCAGCTTTACACCCCTGCCTCTTTTCCATAGGATTGCTCCATGCACTGCGAGATTATTATCATCGGAGGGGGGCCCGCAGGCATCTCCACAGCCCTTCACATGAGTCAATGCTTTCCAGAATTGACATCGCATATACGTGTGCTCGAGAAGGCACACTATCCCAGGCCCAAGCTCTGTGCGGGCGCTCTCGTCGAAGATGCAGAGATCCTCCTGGAACGTCTCGGCTTGGACATTTCAGAAATCCCACACTCGGATGCAGAGGCCGCTCATTACGAATTTGCGGGCAGAGGGCTGGTCATCCGGTCACGGAAACACCATATCCTGCGCATCATTCGCAGGGAGGAATTTGACGCCTGGCTGGCCGCAAAGGCTCAGGAGCGGGGGATCTCTGTTTCCGAAGGGATTACCGTTCAGAAGGTGACCCCCACGGCAACACACGTGAATGTCTCCACAGATCGCGGGGATTACCACGCTCATCTTGTTGTTGGGGCAGACGGGAGCAACAGTATCTTTCGACGCCGGGTATTTCCCGAGACCCCTGCAAGGACATGTTTCGCGTTCGAAGTACGTGTTCCCCCCGAAACTGGGAGTATCCACAATACGAACGATGCGTACTTTGACTTTTCCTCCATACCCGAGGGAAACGCCGGCTATATATGGGACTTCCCAACACATTCCAAAGGAGGATCGATGCGCTGCTGGGGCTTGTATGCCTCCACGGTACGGCCAAGGCTATCGTATCAGGTGCTCAAGACATTTCTCGTTTCTGAGATGGAGCGCCATGGCATCCATCTGGACGATCACGCAGTAAAAGGATACCCCATCCACGGGTTCCACCCTTTCAGTCGACAGTCTGTCGAGAGGATCATCCTTGTGGGTGATGCCGCAGGAGCGGATTCCCTCTTCGGAGAAGGTATCAGCATGGCGTTGGGGTATGGATATGTTGCTGCCCATGCCATAAAGGATGCGATCAATACTCAGGACTTTTCCTTCCGGGATTATCGTACTCGTATCCTCATGAGCCCCCTGGGACGTGCATTATCAGTGCGGTGGTTCATTGCGAAGATTCTCTACAATGCGCCCTATGCGTGGTTTCAGAAATTACTCTGGTGGAACTTGAATCCAGTCGTGACCCGTGTGGCGAATGCTTTTGTGTTGAATTGGGCGAAGCGCTTGAAATGATCGTGAATCATTCTGCTTTTTCGTTACCACCCCCGCATCGTCTCGAGTGATCAAAGGATTTCCTGAAATACACATGGGATGATCGGCCACCCTTGACATGAAGAGGGAATGGAATTATTAAGACTGACTAGTCAGTCACAGCTTTGTTCAGGCACCTTTTCTCAGGGAGCAGTTCTCATGTACAGAGAAAGGTTGTCTTTTTGTTGTCATTCACGCGTTGGGGGAACTGATCACCGGCCGGACGAACCTCACTGTCTTGGATTAGAGTCTTGGATACTAACCCGTCACACTGCAGCTGATTCACGCTTGATCGCAAATTGTACAGAATCTCGCCCATGGCACTCGTATGGATGTTCCATGAAGAGACGGCAGGATTTCTGTGTGTGAATACACTCAACCAACAGGGGGAAATTGTGATGGAGACTATTGATCGGACAGCACGTATCGACACTGTACTGGAGATTCAGCGGCTGGAACGTCAATCCATTAATCTGCTCAGCAGCCTCATAACAGAATTCATGCAGTCTCCAACACTTTGCAACGTCGTGTTTTCTGTCTTCAGGAATGTCCTGGTGGCATGGTCTGACGGGAACTGGTACAGGCAAAAAATTTCCGAGATCGCCCTCAGGATGGCAAACGAGAGAACTTCTTTCCAGACACCCTCCTCTGGCGGGAGTGATGCACGCAACGTCGGCCAGCTGATCACGGTTCTCGCACAACACCTCAATGCCCTTCAGAAGCAGAATCCTATGTACGTGGCAGACCGACTGGAAGGCCCGCTTAGCGAGGTCATTGCGCACACTGATTTCGGAGAACTCAAGGAATGCCTTGATCGAGCCGAGGAACCCGTCGTCGAACTTTTTCGGAGGGTGATGGAATTTATCTGGAGTACGTATCCTGCAAAGTTCGGAACAATCATAACCATGATCCATCCTGTGGCGAACATCGTCGTGCGCTCAGTACAGGAAGTGCTCAAACCCCTCACCGCTGTGTCGCCCGATCTGTTTACCGATCTCATCTTCGCTATCGCCGGCAGCATCGATGGTCGCCGGATCGGAGAACTTGCAAATACGGTGATGGAGATGGCTCGCCAGATCCATACGGGGAGTCTGCTCCAGGGGGAGGCCGGCGTTCCCCAATTTCAGGTGGATCTTACGGAAAAACTTCGAGAGATCATGTCGAGCATGGATGCAGAACTCCTCGCCAAGGTAAAGGTGATTACAGCGGAAATGGCAGAAGAGCGAGAGAATGCCCTGTCAGATATTCTGGACGAGCATCCGGAACTCACCCTTGATCTCATTTCTCGAATGCATTCCCTGACGAATCCACACATAAGGGCAAGGCATCGCCGAATCGGTGTCTTCGCGAATCTGCCGGAAGAGGAATTCGCAGCCGCTTGTGAGGGCGGGCTAAGGGAAATCGATTGCCAGGAGATCGGCCAGCTGTTCAACACCCTCGTGGGTATGTTCAACACAGTGCATGAAAAAAAACCGGATTTTTTCCCCTGTCTCCTGACTGACTTCTTCGTCACTATCGATACGGATGTACTGAAAGAGGCCGTAGCATGGATCCTGCGGGATATGAACGAGGGGCTGAAGCCTATCGCTGATGAGGTCATGCCGGTTCTCCTTGACGGTCTGAGGGAACTGTATCGGCATGATGAGGCCTCGTGATCGGCACCACGGGTTTTTTTGGGAGAGAAAAGATGCAGGACAGTATGTTGAAGGTGTTCCATGATGTCGCGACATCTCTGAGCACCAGATTTGTAGAGCAATGGAAGGGAGACGGGAAACAAATTGTAGGATTTACGTGCTCCTATGTGCCGGAAGAAATCATCTCGGCAGCGGGGCTGTTCCCTTTCCGGATGAGAGGGATCGGTGTCACGTCGACTTCAATAGCCGACACGTATTTTGGCCCGGTGATATGCAGTTTTCCCAAGTGCATCCTTCAATTGGCCGGAGAAGGAAAGTATGACTTCCTCGATGGAGTCATCCTCACCCCTGGGTGTGATTCCATCCGACGGGTTGATGAATGCTGGAGAAAAGCAGCAGAGGATTTACATGGGACATTCCCCAGATTCCACCTCTACTATGGGGTTCCCCACAAGGTGACCGACTACAGTCTTGAATGGTTCGTGGAGGAAACGCGGAATCTCCTTGAGAGCATCGAGGGACATTTTGGTATCACGATTACATCGGATGATCTCAGAGAGGCGATACGGGAGTACAACAGGGGAAGGGTCCTGTTGATGAAACTCGACGAGCTCCGTGTACGAGAGCACGTCCCGATCACCGGAACAGACGCAACAGCGGTCGTCATCTCAGCCAACGCACTGCCACGGAACACGTTTAACCACCTCCTCGAGGATCTTATCAACGAACTGGACCAGAAAAAGGATGGAATCCGGGGGCAAAAACGCCTGATGCTCTCAGGAAGTGCAAATGATGATATTGATCTCGTTCGTTTGATTGAGTCCGCGGGTGGAATGGTTGTCGCAGATACGCTCTGCTTCGGCTCACGATCATATATTGATCTCGTCGATGAAGATGGTGATCCTGTCCTGGGCATCGCAAAGCGGTACCTGTCCCACACGATGTGTCCTCGCATGTTCGGATACTACAAGCAGCGGCTGGCGTTCATGCAGGAGCGTATCCGGAAGGCAAGGATTGATGGTGTAATCCTCCAGAACATTCGATTCTGCGACATGCATGGATCTGAGAACAGCCTGTATGAGCGTGATCTCGAGGCCATGGGGATTCCCTGTCTTCGGCTCGAACGAGAGTATGGGCCACTCGTGGAGGAAGGGAGGATCAAAATGCGTCTGGATGCATTCATGGAAAGCTTGAACGCTGATTGAGGAGGAGAAAGGTGATGGCGGAACAGAGCCGGGAAATGATTGCGATCGATGTTCTGAAGGACATAGCCCTTGTCTCTGATGGGATTCTCTTTGAGAGACAGAGGGCGATTGATGCATTGACCCTTTTCCATCGAAAGGCCCTGCCCGCTCTCGAGGAGATCATACGCAAGGTTGACTCAAAAATGCTGAAAGAACGGGCGATGCTCTACGCACAGCGCATCAGAGAGGGGATTGATACGAACATCTCAGTGTAATCAAGAAAAGCGGAGGGGCGTATGAGGAAGGAATATAGAGAATATAACTTTGATCGCATGGTGCAGAGCATTATTCACTTTGCCTCGCTGTCCTATGACGGAACCCACAAGGAAGGGTATGGGATGTTCCGCTATGCACCGCGCTTCAGAGAGGCCATCGAGACGATACTGATGACCGGTGAACCGGGAGTCCTGCTGATGAAGATGATCGATACATACCTCATTGAGATCCTCACCGCCCACGAGAGGGGAAAGAAAGTGGCCCTGTGCACGTTCAACTTTTCACCAGGGGTATTGAAGCCGCTGGACGTGGTCCCGATATGCCTCGAACCGGTGACCACGCTGGGTGTGGCGATGTGGCTGCGCGGACTTGGAGAATACTTCAACTACTGCTGCGAGGTGGGGTTTACCGAGACGTCCTGCTCTGCTCAACGCGGTGCACTGGGCGCATACCTGGCGGGTCTCGGTGTCAGACCGGACTTTGTCCTGTGCAACTCAATTGGGGTCTGCGACACGAATGCCACGGCCTTCAACTTCGCTGCGGAATACCTGGATCTGCCCTTTTACCAGCTCAATGCTCCGCCAACTCTCGTGGATGAGCGGGCGCGCAGGTATCACAGGCAAGATTTTCGGGGATTGATCTCCTTCGTGGAGGAGCAGACCGGAAAGAAGTTGGATACCGATCTTCTCCGAGATGTCATCATGGAGACGGACAAGCAGGACGAAATCATGTGTGAGATCGAAGACCTCATGCGAATGGTCCCGAGCCCGGTACCCGGAATCTTCAATCTCTTCATGTATTCGGCCAAATACATCTACGGGGGCTCACGCAAGGCGACCGAGGTCATGGAGGCCATGCTCAAGGTTGTCAAGCGCAATGCCGCACAAGGCAGGGCCGGGACCGCCTCGGGAAAAGAGGATGCCAGAGCGTTTTCTGTATACGTTGATCATTACTCGGCACAGCTCCGACCATGGGCATGGCTCGATGAGAAAAACATCTCTCACCTAGGGTGCATGATGAACGGCTTCTGGCCGGTACATGCACCGTATGCCACGGGAGACTTGAAAGAAGGGACCTACACCATGGATCCGACAAATGAGGATACCATGCTCGATTCCCTTGCAGACCAGATGTCACGCATGCCCATGGTCAAGCAGATACGAGGACCCTATGACGA
Organism: Desulfomonilia bacterium; assembly: GCA_049975365.1. Lineage (GTDB taxonomy): Bacteria > Desulfobacterota > Desulfomonilia > UBA1062 > UBA1062 > DSBG01. Next base: position 18,501 of record JBNGDS010000019.1, read on the forward strand.
CCCTCATCAGTGGCTCACGGACACCGTGGCATCGATCAAGACATACAAGCCCACATTCTGCATGTACACCGGTACAATCGGGTGCCGCAATACCTGGGGAGCAATCAAGATCCTTGCGCGAGACACAGAGAAGATGGGCATCCCTACGCTCATCCTCTTCGGAGATGCCTTTGATCACCGGATTACATCCTGGGAAAGCATGCGGGACAGGATCGACGAATTTCTCACAGTACGGCGGATACTTCAATGATGGTGGCTGGATGCGATGTTGGATCACTGACCGCCAAGGCGGTCATACTGAACGAAAAAAAGATCCTGTCGTGTGCTATCAAGCGATCGGTATCTCGACCAGATGAGTCGGCTCGCACTGTTATGGAGCAGGCCCTGGAGAATGCATCGATCTCGTTTGAGGATATCTCCTATGTGGTTACCACTGGATACGGGAGAGAGCGCATCCCCTTTGCAGATGACGTGGTCTCCGAGATCACCTGCCACAGCAGGGGGGCTTTGTGGCTCATGCCAGGGATCCGGATGCTCATAGACATCGGCGGACAGGACTGCAAGGCGATCAAGCTCGATCACGACGGCCGGGTCGTCAAATTCACGACAAACGATAAGTGTGCTGCAGGGACAGGGAGATTCCTCGAAGTCATGGCGAAATTGCTGGGCTTGTCTCTGGAAGATCTTGGAGAATTGTCTGCACGTGCGAAGAATCCCCTGGATCTTTCTGCAGCCTGTACCGTGTGGGCGCAGACTGAGGTTGTGCACCACCTGAATAATGGGAGGCCTATAGAAGATGTTGCTGCAGCAGTGAACCATGCAATGGCAAAACGGGTGGCCATGATTGCAAACAGTCTCGGGACGGAGAGGAGCGTGTGTATAACTGGAGGTGTGGCAAAGAACTCGGGGGTGATCAACTATCTGGAGAAACTGCTGGGGGTCAGGCTGAAAAGACTCCCCAAGATCGACCCGCAGGCTGTGGGCGCCCTTGGCGCCGCAGTCCTGGCACACGAGAGGCTTCGCAAGAGTCGGGGTGGTTCTTGATTTGGTGTGGAGTAACTTCCCGTTCCCAGAGAAAAAGAGCCACCCTGCAGGTCTTGGGTGATCAGATCCTGAGTCCGGGAGAACATTGAGTCGTATCATGCTGCACATGATGGTTCAATGGACTTCGCAGCAGGGTTCTGAAGATAGTGGTGATGTGACATGATCCTGGATTCTCACAGGTGGAATTTTCCGGATGCATGCGAGGAACATACAGAAAAGGAGGGGGCGTGACATGAATGAATATGATGTCATCGTGGTGGGTTCCGGACCCGGTGGAGCAACAGTGGCCCGGGAGATGAGTCGGAGAAGGAAGAAGGTTTTATTGACGGAACGCGGCGGGCGATGGAACTGGCTCGGAAATACGCTGTCAGTGGCGATGATCCTGCAGAATTTCGGTCTCACCGTGAGCAGGACTCTTCTGCCGCTAACATCGGTTACCATTGGCAACAATTACGGGGGGGCATCAACGCTGATGTGCGGCTGTGCCATACCACCCCCCAGGAAGGTCTTCGATGAAGTCGGGATCGACCTGTCTGCTGAGGCAGAAGAGGCGAGGAAAGAACTGTGGGTAACGAGGCTTCCGGACGAACTCGTGGGACAGGCGAATCTGAGACTGATAGAAGCGGCCAACGATCTCGGATATCACTGGGACAAGCTGGAAAAATTCATCAATGTTGAGAAGTGCATTCCGGACTGCGCCGATTGCATGATGGGGTGTAATCGGGACGCAAAGTGGTCTGCACGTTTCTATGGGGACGAGGCGGTCGCATACGGTGCGGAACTGGCACTCCATACAAGAATCGATGACGTGATTGTGGAGAATGGGAAGTGCGTCGGTGTGAGAGGATCACGGAAGGGGAAGCCTGTCACGTATTACGGGAAGCGGGTCGTGCTTTCTTCCGGGATAGGAAATGTGGGAGTGTTGCGGCGTGCCGGTATTCAAGAAGCAGGACGGACATTTTCAGTCGACTTTCTGCAGTTCATCGGAGGTATTTCTCCTCACCTGAACACCTCCAAGGCGCAGCCCATGGCAGTCGGAACCCTGGAACACTACGAGACCGACGGTTTTGTGTTGCTCCCCGTATTCCCGACATGGTCACAACTGGCTGTACTGCTGGCAATGAAGGGGCCGCAGCACCTTCCAAAGGTTCGACATGCCTTCCGGTATACCGGTCTCATGGTCAAGATTCAGGATGACCTTGAGGGTGAAATCCATCCAGATAGCCGTCTCTTTCCCTTCACCAAGAAACCTAGCCGGAATGACAGGCTGAAACTGGCCAAGGGTGTTGACATCATGAAGAAGGTGCTCCGCAAGGTTGGTGCCAGAGACGAGAGCATTGTCGAGCTCAACCCTTCGGGAGCACACCCCTCAGCGACATGCAGGATCGGGGGTGTTGTGGATACACGGCTCGAGACGTCCATCACACATCTCTACTGTTGTGATGCGAGCGTCGTTCCATCGGCCCTTGGCCTGCCAGTCGTGTGGACCGTCGTGGCCCTGGGAAAAAGGCTTGCCAAACATCTGGAAAGTACCTTGATGTAACGCACCCAAGACATATCTGGAGGGGCAATACCTATTGGGGTGAGCGAGAGTGAAATATTCTTGGTATTCATTCCTTACAGACGGGCGATGAGATCACGAAAGGAAAGTACCTAATGGCAAAAAAGGACGACTTACGCGAGCTGTTCGGAGGAACAAGCGATCAGCTGTTTGCAGAGATCGGCAGGTACTTTACCGCAGACGGCAGTTTTTCGGAAGACGAGTTCAGGAGATCCCTTCAGTCCTCCCTCGCATCCATCAGGGAACACTCGGATGACGATGCCTCGTTCAGAACTCATGCTGATGCGTGGCTGTCCACAAAACTCAGGGAAATCATCAACTACCTGTACGGAAAAGGAATGCCTGAGGCGTCCATACGACTCTTCAAGACAGCTGTTGAAGAATGCGCCCACATGGGATTGCCGAAGGTGTCACTGTCCACGGAATATCTCAAGGAGATTCTTTCCTACGTGCCGTATCGGAAACTCGGCAAGGAAAAGGGCGATACACCGAATAAAAAGAAGGTGCGGATCATGGATGCTGCACTCAAGGTGTTTTCCCGGGATGGGTACCATCGAGCCACTGTTGATGCTATCGCTGATCTTGCTGGGGTGGCCAAGGGGTCTGTGTACCGCTACTTCACGAGCAAAGAGGATCTCCTCAAAAGCCTTCTGATTGAAAACTCCACCGAGATGCTGGAGTATGTGAATCATGTCCTCTCCAGAGATATGGAGCTTGAAGAACAGATACGGGTTGTGATCAAGGCCTGGGTGGAATTCATCGCCGAGAATCCAGAGCTGTACCGTCTCATCCAAAGTAACATTCAGTTGGAGGACACCAATACACGGGACATATTTTTCAACCACCTGTTCACCAGGCTCCCTCTCCTCAAAGAGCGCGTGATTTCGCTGAACCGCGAGAATCGTATCCGCATCTCGAACCTGACGTTCGACACCATTTTTTTAGGAAGTTACGGCTTTGTAGATTGGGTTTTCTATAAATGGTTGAGGTACGGGAAGACCTACGACCTGCGAGATGAAGTGCCCATCATAACGGACATGCTTCTTCATGGCTGTATTGGTGAATCCAGGAGAGCATACGACTCTGAAGAGGTGGAATGAATCATAGTGCACCTAGGATGTACAACGATTTTCCACAGGGGGGGGTCAACGAGACTCTTGAGCATATCGGGTACCATGAACGTGTGGATCCCGAAGAGAGTGGAGATGCTGTGCTCCAGTAAGAAGAAAGGACAGGAACCCAACCTCATTTGGCAGGGGATTCATGGTAATTTCATGAAGCAGAAGGAATAAAAAGGAGGAGTGATATGGAATCAAACTCTCTGGAGGTAAAGGGACACAGGTTTCTGAAGGAGCTTCTCTCCGATATCGATGAAATGCTTATCGACACGGTTCGGGATTTTGTGGATGAGCTTATAATCCCCATTCGGAGAGAACTTGAACAGTCTGCGCGCAGCGATTTCAAGCTGATCGAAGACCTTCAGAGGAAGCTCGTTCCCCTTGGATTTCAAAGTGGCTTTCTCCCGGAGGAATATGGGGGAATGGGTCTGACCTCGGTCCTTACCGCCAGCATCCTTGCAGAAGAGTTCGGACGGGGGGATGCCTCATTTTTCTGTGCCCCTGCAGGGGGATTCTGGGCCATGCGACCGGCAATATTCGCTGAAAATACAGCGGTGCTGGGTGAATTCGCCCCCAGATTTCTTGGGGAGGATCTCTACATAGCCTGTTTTGCCATGACCGAACCCCATGGCGGCTGCAATGTCGAGAACATGGATATGCACGGCCTTGGAATCACAACCAGGGCGAGGCTCGACGGGAATGAGTGGGTGATCAACGGATCAAAAGTCTGGCCGACAAACTCCGGGATTGCAGACCTCTACCTGGTCGTGTGCAATACCGATCCTAGACTTGGAGATGAGGGAATCGCACTGATCTACGTGCCGGTTCCCATCGATGGATTCAGCTTCGGGAGATTCGAGGACAAGGCGGGGTTCAGAGGCAGTAGAGAAGGGGATTTCAATTTCGAGAACGTGCGCGTACCCAATGAGTTTCGTGCTTCAGGTCCGGGCAGGGATGCCGAACTCCTCCACGATAACGTCGTATTTGCCCGCATCTTCAGTGGAGCATGGGCAACAGGCTGTGCCCAGGGAGCATTCGATGAAGTACTGTCATTCACCAAGGACCGGCTTGCGGCTGGCAAACCCATCAGGCAGCATACCATTGCCGCGGGCATACTGGCCGATATCGCCATCGGGATACAGGTGGGAAGGGATGCCTATGTGAACGTCGCCTACATGTATGATCATCCAGAAGTGTATGGTGCTCGCCATTCCAAGCACATGCTTTCCAGATCCTCCATCGCGAAAGTATTCTGTGCAGACGCAGCGGTCACTGCGACCAACAAGGCCATGGAGTTGATGGGGTCCTATGGATACGTAACGGACTACCACGTGGAGAAATACTGGCGTGATGTAAAGATCATTCAGCTTTGGGAAGGTGGTGCCCAACTGGGAAGGCTGGACGTGGCACGGGGTATCTACGAGTATGACCAGTTTTACCGCAATGAGATGTACGAAACGCTGAGTGTGAGGAGAGAGAAAGATTCTTTGAGTAGTATCAGGAGGGAATAACCATGATACATGTATATATCGGGGCACCTGTTGCATGTGCCCTCCTTCTTGTATGGCTCTGGGTCGAGCGGTGGCACATCATACTTCCTGGAACATGGCCGGCACTGAAATGGCTTGGAGTCTGGAGGACCGTTACAGGGGGGGTGCACGGCATCTGGTACGGCCGGCACATTACCTCGTATGTGAATGTTCTCGGTGCACTGGCACGAATGTGCGGGCCGAATGGCAGATTTTCCCGATGGCTTGAAAACACGTATCACGGAAAGATCTTGACCACAGAACTGGCAAAACTCATTGTCAGTGTCGAAGAGGATATTCCGCTTCAGGATGTCGGGTCAGAAGTCATACCCTATGCGAGGGCCCGTGACATCGTTCTCCATGCACCACCTGATATCGTTCTTACCCAGTGCGGCTGCAGGGAGCTGTACCGGAGAAAAGGACGCCCCTGCACCATGACGGATCCGCCATACCAGACGTGCATGCTCATTGGAAAACCGCTCACCGATTTCCTGCTCGATCACAAGCCCGATACCTCACGCCGGATCACTCCTGGTGAAGCCCTTGAACTGCTTGACCAATTCCACAAGGCAGGATATGTGCATACGGCCTTTTTCAAGAGCACCCTGAAAGATCAGTTTTATGTGATCTGCAACTGCTGCTCGTGCTGCTGTCTTGGATTCGTGTCACTCCGGGCGGGAATTCACCAATTCATTTCTTCGGGATTCATTGCGGCCGTGAACAGGGAAGTGTGTGATGGGTGTTCAACGGCGCTCGTATCGTGTCCGTTCGGGGCAATCGAACTGGTAGACGGGAAATCATATGTCAAACGAGACAGGTGTATGGGGTGCGGGATATGCATTGACCGGTGTCCAAATAATGCGAGATTTTTACACCCAGATGAATCGAAAGGGATGCCTTTGGATGTGAGAGGATTATATCCACACGGATATACACAACAGGACAAGAGAGACGTGATGATCTGACCTGAGAAGAATTGATTTGCCGGAAAGAGTAATTTCTATTATTATAAAATTCTGCGTTTGATGTGGAATACTGTAGGAAGGGGGATCTGTAGTGAAAGAAGCGACGAAAATTCTGATACAAAAGCATGGGTGGAGAATCGATCGTGCCCTGCACAATTACATTTACTTCAGATTCTATTACCCATACGTATTCATTGTGTACCATCTGTTCAGGTTCCTTGCCACGTACTGTACCTGGTTCACACCGATCAGAGGCATCCTCAGGTTCGCATTCGCCCGCTACCACGCGAAGATACTCTCATTTGAAGATACGAAGAAGGTGTTTGAGCTCAACGAAGACGTGTCCGCAATCTCTGAAAAGAATAAAAAGATCATCCCGTACACCTATGCGTACAAGATTCTTCTCCAGGATCCGGAGTATATCGCAGTGATGGACTGCCCTTGCAAGAAAACCATGAAGGCACCGGAATGGACCATCAACTCATGCATCAGCGTCGGGAAAAACGTATCGCGGTTCTGGCTGGAGAGGTGTGGAGAGAAGTACAATGCTCGGAAAGTGACGCAGGCCGAGGCCCTTGACCTCATTCAGAAATTCAGGAAGGAAGGGTATCTGAACCAGGCATTCTTCAAGGTTGCTACAGGCGGTTCCATGGGCGTCATCTGCTGCTGTCACATGGATAATTGTGTGAGTCTCCAGGCAACCCGGTTTGCGAAGAAATTCGATCAGTCATTTTCCATGGCCGCAGAGTCGGGCTATTCTGTCGTGTGTGATGAAGCCCTGTGCAAAAAATGCGGAACCTGCGAGCGCATATGCATGTTCGGTGCTATGAGGATCAATGACGGCACACGGTTGTATGACAGGAAAGAGTGCATGGGGTGCGAACTCTGCGTGGAGCACTGCCCTGAGCAGGCACTCAGTTTGTACCGGGATCCCGAGAAGTCGGTCCCGCTCGATCTGGATGAGGTGAGAGCCGAATACCAGTAACTGCGGCGAAAGCCTGGGATTCACAGGAGGGGCATATGGAAACAGAGTATGATGTCATTGTCGCTGGTTCGGGGCCCGGCGGGGCAACGGTGGCACGGGAGATGAGTCGGCGCGGGCACAGTGTTTTGCTCATCGAGCGTGGCGGGAACTGGCGATTTCTGGGAAACACCCTCTCCATGGCAATGATTCTCAAGAATTTCGGTCTCACCTTGAGCAAAGAACTGAACGTGGTCGTCATCCCCAACAATTTCGGAGGCGCGTCCCTTCTCAGCTGCGGGTGTGCCATTCCCCCACCCAAGGCTGTGTTCGACGAGGTAGGCATTGATCTCACTGATGAAGCTGAGGAGGCAAGGGCGGAGATGAACATCGGTGTGCTCCCGGATGAGCTCGTGGGGCGGACAAATCTCCGGCTTGTCGAGTGCGCCAATGACCTTGGCTACAACTGGAGCAAGACCGAGAAGTTCGTGAGGGCGGATCGCTGTGTCCCGGATTGCGCAGACTGCATGCTGGGGTGTCCGAAGCAGGCGAAGTGGACCGCGCGCGAGTACGGCGAAGAGGCCGTCAGGAACGGGGCAGATCTTTTGCTGTACACAAAGGTGACAGAGGTCATCAGGGAAAACGGGAAAGCCGTAGGTGTCAAGACCAGGAGCTTCGGCAGAGAGAACAGCTATTTCGGAAAACGAATCGTCCTGTCCGGTGGGATATCGAACGTCGGCATCCTGCGCAGGGCGGGCATAGAGGAAGCAGGTCGTTCTTTTGCCGTAGACTTTCTCCAGTTCATCGGTGGTGTCGTCCCGGGAATGAACACGACCCGTGATCAGCCCATGAGTGTCGGCACCCTGGAGCACTACGATTCCGATGGGATTTGCATTCTGCCGGTATTCCCGAACTGGGCGATGCAGTCGATCATGGCCGTCCTCAAAGGACCTCGGTATCTTCCCCGGTTGAAGGATGCGTTCCGCTTTACCGGGATCATGGTGAAAATCCGAGATGAACTTCAAGGGGAGATCTTTCCGAACAATGTGCTGTTCCAATTTTCCAAGGCACCGACAGAGCAGGACAAGAAACGGCTGAACAAGGGTGTGGACATCATCAAGAAGGTCTTGAAAAAGGCAGGGGCACCTGAAGACTCCATCCTGGCATTCAATCCTTCAGGGGCACACCCATCCTCTTCATGCAGAATCGGGGTGGTTGTGAATACGGATCTCGAGACACAGATCGAAAACTTGTACTGCTGTGATGCGAGCGTTCTTCCCTCTTCCCTCGGGCTGCCCGTGGTGTGGACAGCGGTTTCCCTTGGAAAGAGGCTCGCAAAGCACCTCGATGAAACCCTCCGGGATTCGTGAATTCGGATGTTCTCACTGTGAGGGTTTCTGCGTTCCCTCTGCCGGCCATTGGGGGAAAATCAGTGTGTGCATGAAGAGTGAAACACGATACCTCTCCAGGTCTATTCATCTCATCACTTGGGTGTTCCCGCATGCGTACCCATGATACCTCAGGGGTGTTCCATGTCCCGTGCTATCAGAACCCTGGGGCAAATCTGTTTGAGGTTCTATGCGATACACCAGAGAAAAGGAGGACGGTATGTCTAAAAAATTTGAACACCTGATCGTTCGTCGGCCCATGAATGTCACTGAGCTTCCATCCCACGACTTCAGCCAGGTGATTCCCTATCCGGTGCTGATGTGCAATGAACTGGTGCCAGAGGCGAATGCCTGGGTGTTGTATCTCTTCATCAAGGAGATAACCCAGGAACTGAAGGATATTGCAATTAAAACCGATCGAGCAGTTCCTCACAAGCACACCTTTGACGAGATGTACCTGATGATCGGTGACACCGATGCCATAACCTTTGAGGTGATGCTTGATGACGAGGTCTATCAGGTTTCCACACCGGCAGCAGTCTATATCCCCAAGGACATACCCCACGCAATACGACCTGTCGACGCCACAGTTGGGATGTCCGGGGGTCTGATACCAGTCTGCCTGAATGGAGAATATGTGACTCTACCTGTCGATGCAGAGTGAGCATGAGTGGGAATCTCGTCTAACCGTTTCATGGTGGCGAGACCACATGATACACGCAATTGGTGAAGGGTAGTCGAAGGTGCGTGTTCTGAAAGGGAGGGGCTCCTGTTTAAGAGAGCAACATCGTCAGGAATAGACCTGCCGCAGCTGCAGTGCCGATGGTGCCGGCAATGTTCGGTCCCATGGCCTGCATGAGTATGAAATTATGTTTATCATCTTTGAATGCGACGGTCTGTGCAACTCGCGACGCCATCGGGACGGCGGAAACTCCGGCTGCCCCGATCAGGGGGTTGATCTTTTCCCGAAGAAAGAGGTTCATCACTTTTGCCAAAATCAGTCCGGATGCAGTGCTGAAGCAGAATGAGGCCAGTCCCAGGAAAAAGATATAGAGTGTCTGCTCGCGCAGGAAAATTTCTGCAGGCATGGTCGCACCGATGCACAGGCCCAGGAAGATTGTCACGACGTTTATCAATTCGTTCTGTGCGGTTTTCGAGAGCCGTTCCACCACCCCGCATTCCCGGAATAAATTCCCGACCATGAGCATTCCCACCAGGGGAGTCGCACTCGGTATCAACAGGCAGATAATGAGCGTCACCAGCAGGGGGAACGCGATTTTTTCGGCCTTGCTGACTTCTCGGAGCTGCTTCATCCTGATCCTTCGTTCCTTCCGTGTGGTCAACAACCGCATGATCGGTGGTTGTATAATCGGCACCAGTGCCATGTAAGAGTATGCAGCCACAGCCGTAGCACCCAGCAGTTGAGGGGCGAGTTGCGAGGTAAGGAAGATCGTGGTTGGGCCGTCAGCCCCGCCGATGATCCCGATCGAGGCAGCTTCCTGAAGAGTGAAGCCCAGCAGGAGAGACCCGAAAAACGTAACATACACGCCGAATTGAGCCGCTGCCCCCAGGAGCAGTGTCTTTGGGTTGGCGATGACCGGTCCGAAGTCGGTCATGGCACCTACCCCGAGAAAAATCAAGGGCGGCAGGATATTCCACCGTTCAATGGTGAAATGGTAGAAGACCCAGAGAACATTGCCCTCCTGCATGAGGTTTGCCATGGGGATGTTGACGATCACCATGCCGAATCCGATTGGAACCAGGAGTAGCGGCTCATAGTGTTTTCTAATGGCAAGAACGATCAGGGAAATTCCGATGACCCACATGAGAACATTCCCATATGTGACGTGAGCACACCCCGTCTCAGCAAGGATGGTATGAAAGAGAGTGTAATCCATATGGTGGTGACAGTTCCTCCTCTCCTGTTCATCTAGGGGGAGATGATCGTCGCCACGATCATCTCAACGCTCATGGGTTTTTCTTCTCAGTGGTGCGTGTGTGAAAAAGCTCAAGGATTTTGGAAAAGATCAGGATGCCAACCTGGAGTATGACCAGAGATGCAATCACCCCTCCAAATCCTACACAGAACACCTCGAGTGCTCGTGACCACTCACTCAAGAACATCCCCTCCATGGTCGTAAGATGGTCGGCACGATGTATTGCCGACGATCGTGAATATCAGCTCTGCCCTGGCCTTTCAACCTTGAGGGCCTTTCTGCCATAACATCACCTAATCCAAGACAATCAGCACCTGATCTGTCTTCACGGTGTCTTTTTCGCGCACGGTAAGCTCTCTGATCCTCCCGTCACACGGAGCACAGATGGGATTTTCCATCTTCATTGCCTCGAGAATGAGTAATTCCTGGTCCTCGACTACCTCATCCCCAATACGTATCAGAACTTCAAGGATGGTTCCTGGCATGGGAGCTACTATGGTGGTCATATCTTCCTCCATGGGTATGGTAGTGCTCTGCTTGTTCAAAGAATCCATCAAGGCCGTGCTGGTGTCAGCAGCGGATTCCTCGGCTGACTGTTATCCGTTCCCGTGGGTGTTTGCACTGCGAACACGGGCACTGTCTTGTCCGAGGAGACAGTGATGGGTCAGAATTGCTTCGGCCAGTTTGCCAGCAGATGGTTTCCGATACCTCCCCCCTCACAATCAGCTATGATATCGAGAACGTTCATCAGGTATGTACGGGTTTCCCGTGGATCGATGATGTCCTGCAGGAAATATCTCCCTGCTGCTGGTCCCGGGCCCGCTTCCTGGATCATCTGGTTTTTCAGAGTCTGGTACTCCTCTTCGGGCAGCTGTCCACAGGCGACGTCAGCTGCGACCACCGGGTCCAGGAAACTGATTTCGGCGCTTGGCCATGCCACAACAAAATCAGGGCCGGCACTCGGGCCGCACATGCTGAACATGCCCTGCCCGTAGCTTTTTCGTATGATGATCGATACCTTCGGCACCGTAACCTGGGAGAGGGCATCCATGGCATTGGTCACCTTTGCCCCTACCTTTTTGAGTTCAGCCTCCTTGCCAACTAGAAACCCCGGGGAATCATGCAGGAAGAGTAACGGAATGTTGTATGAATCACACAGACACAGGAACCCGGTCAACTTTTCCAGTGCATCCGTTCCCATTGCACCGCCATTCACCATGGGCTGGTTCGCGACAATGCCCACGGATCGTCCATCTATGCGAGCAAGACTGGTGATGATGGTCTTCCCGAATAACGGCTTGAGGTCGAAAAGAGACCCCGAGTCCACGATGCTGAGGATTATCTTGTACATGTCGTAGGCCCGTGTCCGTTTCTCAGGAAGGATATCCATAATGGCACCCATATTCCTGCCGGAATCCTCCGGGACAGGGTGTCTCGGGGGTAATTCCCGGTTATTCTGGGGCATATAACTCAAGAATTCCCTGATGATCCTGAAACAATCCTCTTCGTCCTCGGCTGTTCGGTCGACAATCCCGGTATGTTCAGCCTGGATTTTCCAGCCACCCATGTCTTCGTCGGTATAGGTTGCAGCGATGATCTTCTGCAGCGCCCGTGCCCCGGATACCGAGAGAGTACTTCCCTTCACCTGGACGACAAAGTCAGCAGCGCATGCCTGCCACATGGGAACACCGAAGCAGTTTCCCATGATTGCAGTTATCATGGGTGCCTGACGGTGGTTTGTATACATGAGAAAAATCGATCTGGTCCCCATCATGGCCGAACTGGTCATCCCGATGGACCCCTGTCCATCAGGGACTCTTCCACCGCCACCATCCCCGAGAAACACGTGGGGCAGCTTGTATTGATAGATCTGTTGCTTAAAATCATGCAATTTTTTCCCGTGTACTCGAGATAGGGTGGCTGCCAGAACGGTGAAATCACTGGCCGTTATTCCAACCCTCTTCCCATTGATGGTCCCGAAACCCAGAATTATTCCATCACCCGGGGTCTTGTCCTCCATCCCGGGCATGTCAGAACAGGCCAGCATTCCGAGTTCAAAAAAACTGCCGGGGTCGAGCATTCGGTCTATCCGTTCGCGGGCGGTGAGCCTCCCTTTTTCATGCTGTTTCGTAATCTTGTGGGGGCCACCCATCACGAGTACCCGGTCTTTTTTCTCCTGTAGTTCTTCAATGAGTTTCTCAAAAGCCATGGAGATTCCTTTCCTGCAGGAGCCTAGAATTTCATCGGCCAGTTGGCCAGGTGATGCCGGCCGATCCCCCCGGTCTTTGAATTTCGCAGGAACCGGAGTGAAGAGCAGATGAATTCCCTGGTTTTCCTCGGATCGATGACATCATGAATGTAGTATTCTTGAGCCAATGGGTACATGCTGGTATCCTTGAGCATCTCCTGGGTCAGCGTGCGGCGTTCTTGTTCAGGCAATTCACCGAACACAATATCCGCCGCGGTCTCAGGATCGAGGAAACCACCTTCTCCAGTTGGCCAGCTTACAATGACATCAGGGCCTGTTCCCGGCCCGCACATATTTGCCCCTGCCTGTCCGTAACTCTTCCGAATGATGATTGAGATCTTCGGGACAGAAACCTGAGCGAGTGCGTGAAGGGCGTTCGTAACCTTCAGACCGACCTTTTTCAATTCAGCGTCTCTCCCGACGAGAAAACCGGGTGTGTCGTGAAGAAACACCAGGGGAATGTTGAATGAGTCACACAGACACAGGAAGCTTACCATCTTATCCAGGGCGTCGGTATCCATTGCACCACCGTTGACCATGGGCTGATTCGCGATAATTCCAAGAACATGGCCGTCGATCCGTGCAAGGCAGGTAATGAGGGTTTTCCCATACGAGGGTTTCAGGTCAAACACTGAATCAATGTCAACAAGAGTCCGGATCAACCTGTACATGTCGTAGGCCCTGGTCCGTCTTTCTGGCAGGATTTCTAGTATCGTGTCCATGGATGTCCCAGATCCCTCCGGAACAGTGCTTCTCGGCGGTAATTCCATGTTGTTGGAGGGCATGTAGTCGAGAAACCTTTTGATGATGCTCAAACACTCCTCGTCATCTTCGGCCGTACGGTCGGTTATGCCTGTGTGTTCAGTGTGGACAATCCAGCCTCCCATGTCCTCATCAGAGTAGGTCGCGGCGATCGACTTTCTCAATGCCCTTGCACCGGAGACGGACAGCGTGCTCCCTTTGACCTGGACGACAAAATCAGACAAACAGGCCTGCCACATGGGAACGCCATTGCTCGTTCCCATGATCCCGATAATCCATGGGGTTTCACGGCTCCGGGAATATTGAGAGAAAACCCACCGGCCGCTCCCGCCTTCTCCAGCCAGTGTCACAATGCCACGAGACCCTTGAAGATCTGGAAGGCGACCGCCCCCGGACTCTCCCAACCACACAAGGGGCAATCCCTTTTCCAGGACCTGTTCCCTGATGTATTTCGCCTTCTTTGTGTATACCCTCGAATTGCTGGAGGCCAGGACCGTAAAGTCATTGGCTATAATACCGACCTGGCGCCCGCGTATCAGGCCGAATCCTGTGACAATACCATCTGCCGGCGTCCTCTCTTCCATTCCAGGCCTGTCTGAACATGCCAGCATGCCGAGTTCGAGGAAACTGTCCTTGTCAAGAAGCCGGTCGATCCGTTCTCTGGCAGTCAAGTGGCCTTTTTCGTGGTGTCTCAGGACCTTTTCCGAACCTCCCTGTTCACGTGCCCGTGCTCTTTTCGATGACAATTCCTCCAGGAAATCTGTTGATTTCACTGCCCACACCTTTCAATAAGGAACCACACAACATGATTGTGTTTCATGTTCTCTCATGTGATACTGTACCTTTTTCTCTGTACCTGTCCAGGGAAATTCGGCATGAGGGAGTGTCGGTATCCTTCTCTCCACGATCCATGGATTGCACTCGATTCACAGGAGTGCTCCTCGACCACGTGAGGGGTTCCGGTTTCGAGAGAAAAACCCTATTGATGAATCCCGTGCAGAGGAATCCAGGTTTTTCACGACCTGGCGCACAGGACAATTTCCAGCCTTCCTGAAGGCCGGGTTTCTCCAGCAGGGGGGTATCGGTTTCAGGATGGTGAGCCCACGTGATGCCTGGTGATGGGGATCCGGTCCATACATTGTATTGTTTGTAAAAAAAACGGGCGAACACTAAAATGAAAAAATGAAGCGTCCTGCCCGGGCATGGACATGCCATGCCCGGGAACATAATCAATGACAGAGTTCGCGGGCAATAATCAGCCGTCGAATCTCAGAGGTCCCTGCTCCGATTTCGTAGAGTCTTGCATCCCTCCAAAGTTTCTGTATGGGATACTCGAGGCAGTACCCGTATCCACCGTGTATTTGGAGGCCATCACTGCAGACCTTGGTAGCCGACTCAGCGGCAAACAGAATCGCAGCTGCTGCAAGCTTGTCAAGTTCTGTCCCCTTGCCTCCGCGTTTTCCTTCAGGACTGTCGGCAAAACGAGCCGCCCTGTAGACCAGACCCCTGGAGGCTTCGGTCAGGCAGTACATATCGGCCAGTCTCTGCTGGATCATCTGGAAATCCTTGATGGGTCTTCCGAACTGCTCGCGTTCCTTTGCGTACTTGATGGAATACTCGAGCGCCTGCTCAGCCATCCCTATCGAACCTCCCGAGAGGACGATTCGTTCATAGGCCAGTCCCGAGGTAACGACATGCACGCCCTTGTTCTCTTCGTATATGAGATTCTCGGCAGGTATCTTGACATCCTCGAAGCTGAGTTCTGAGGTAGGTGATCCACGCATGCCGCATTTCCTCAGCTTCTTCGACACCGTGACCCCCGGCCAGTCTGCCTCCACGATGAATGCGCTGATACCGTGTGGCCCCAGATCAGGAGCTGTCTTGGCGTAGACAAGGAGGGTATGGGCTATGCTGCCGTTGGTAATGAACATCTTGGTTCCGTTCAGGATGTAACCATTTCCGTTCCTGCGAGCCCTCGTGCTCATCCCACCGAGCGCATCTGATCCAGCATTCGGTTCGGTCAGACATAAGGCCCCGATCTGTTCACCGGTGCACATGGGGGGGAGATATTTCTGCTTCAGATCGTGGTTCGCGTTCTTGTTGATGTTGTTGGCGCAGAGGTTCGAATGGGCTCCATAGGTCATACCCAGTCCTGGTGAAATACGGCTGAGATGTTCCACCGCCAGTGTCTGCATCATGATCCCCTGGCCCGCTCCCCCATAGGCCTCGTCGATGGTAATGCCGAGCATGCCCAGGTCCCCGAGTTTGCGGAAAAAATCTTCGGGAAGTTTGTCTTCTTCGTCGATCTCTTCCTGAATGGGGGCTATTTCTTTGACCGTCCACTTGTACATGGTTTCAGCAAGTAATTTTTCTTCATCTGTCAGTTCATACATTGAGGGTACTCCGCATACCTTTCTATTGTATAGGGACGAAAAAAATATCAGTGACTGAACCTTTCCGTTTCTTCTCGGGGACAAGTTTCAACTCGACGCGCATGCCGATACAGGGGTCATCACTCACGAGAGGAGCAGCAAGGCCAGTGTCTGCGCCGTCAAATTGAACCAATGCGATGGTAACAGGATCTTGCCTGTTGCCGTGAAGGTCCTCATAGCAGACTGTGAAGCTCTGTACAGTTCCTTTCCCACTCAGTTCAATGATTTCGGATATTTCCTCGAAAGAGTCTTCACAGAATATTCGAGGTGGACAGTACACTATACCACTCTTCTTGGATACACTTGCAGTAAGTTTTCCCTTCATGAGCTTGCGGAAGAAATCCTCTCCCGCAAGACCGAAGGTATAACGGTACTGCATAGGGATCTCGCCTTGGAAATAGCCCAAATCTGTTGTTTGTGCTATTTTTTCACGTACAGCCATTGCTTTTCCCTCCTATTTCAGTGGTTTGAAGTATTCGATGTCAGTGATATTCCCTGTTCGGTCTTTCGCCTGTTTCCAGACCGCCTTGACTTTCATGCCGATTTTAACATTTTCGGGTTTTACGCCACCGATCAGGTGCATAATTCCCATTTTATCACTTGCTCCGTCGAGCGCTATGACAGCAGGAATGGTCGGTTTTTCTCCAGCCTTGAGTCGACTGGCATCCCAGTTGATCCTGGCGATTGAAAAGGTCTGGATGGTCCCGGTATCTTTAACAGGAATCGTTTCATCTGTCGGTCGCCAGCACAGTTCGCAGAATGCTCTCGGGGGTATCATGATCCGATTACACTTTCTGCAGAATGAGGCCAAGATCTTTCCGTCCTTGAGTCCTTTCAGGTAGGCACCGATGGCGATCCCGTTATCCCAGGCATACTGTAAGCGGGGTTCAAACATGGTATAGAATATCTTGTTTTTCTGGAACAGGTCTTCCTTGATATTCGTTCCACCAAGGTTTTTCCCTTTCAAGGCATCAGTACTCATATGTTCCCTCCTTGCTATCTAGTAATTCCGGCACACAATGACGGTTCCCACCTGCATGAGATCCCCCCACGCTTGGGCAATGGCCGTCTTCGGGTTGCCTTTCACCTGACGCTTGCCGGCTTCTCCACGCAGTTGCCAGAACAATTCAGCTACCTTCATGCACCCGGTGGCAGCAATGGGGTTTCCAACTCCCAGGGCCCCACCAGATGGGCATGCAGGTATACCTTCTCCATCACGCGCGTAGAACCCATCCTTGAACAGATGTGCAGCCTTGCCCCGAGGAGCCAACTGAAGGCCTTCAAGGTGGTGAAGCATCTTATAATTAAAGGGGTCATAGGGTTCTGCCAGGTCGATCTCCTTCATTGGGCTTTTTATCCCTGCCATGTCGTATGCCATACGGGCCGCCTTTTCCACGTAGCGGGGATAGCAGAGGTCACGGGTTGCCCAGTATGCGGTATCCAGATTCCAGCCGACTCCATCTATGAAGACTGGCTTGTCTGTATACTGTCTTGCAACATGTTCACTTGCCAGAACCAGGGCGCAGGCCCCGTCAGATGCTGGAGAGATGTCAAGGCGGTTGACAGGCCAAACCAGTTCCTCCGAATTCAGAACGTCTTCGACTGTGAGCTTTTCGGCAACCTGCGCTGCAGGATGATCCAGTGCGTTATTCTTATTCTGGACTGAAACCGCGGCTATGTCCTTCTTGTTCAATCCATTGACGTGCATGTAGCGATTCATTTCCAAGGCGAATATCCAGATCAGCGTTGGCTTCAGAGGCTGCTCAGTCGTATGGTCAAAAATCGTCAGGAATGCCCCTTGCGGGTGCGGATATGCGCTCGACATTTTCTCCGAGGTGACAACCAGGCAGGTATCGTACATCCCTGAAGCAATATGGAAATACCCATGAATAGGTGAAAAGACGCCGGTTCCTCCGCCGACGAAGTTTCTCATGAAGGGCTTATGTTTCCCTCCGGAACCGTCACTGAGGTATTCTGCTTTCATATGCACACCGTCAAACGCATCCGGAGCGGTACCCATGGTGACAGATTCTACACGATCGAATTCCATGCCACATGAATCGAGCGCCATTTTTGTAGCTTGCCAAGCCAGTTCCTTTCCAGTTTCCTGTGCTCGGCGAATAAATTTTGTTATGCCTGCACCGATTATCGCAACTCGTCTCGGTTTCATTTCCATCCCCTCCTTTCTCGAATCAATTGGCTCTGAGGATCATGACGGCGCAACTTGTGGACGGTGCCCCCCGCCATACCTGGATCAGGCCGCATGATGCATCCTGTACCTGGTGCTTTCCCGCAATCCCGCGAAGTTGCTTGACAACCTCGAGGGTCCTGTGACCTCCCGAAGCCTCTATCATATGCCCAACGCCGAGTGCTCCACCTGAGGGATTGATTGCTACTGATCCTCGAGGTCCGAATTCTCCAGATTCAAACAGATCTCCGGCTGAGCCGATGGGACAGAGCTTCAGCGATTCGATGTGTTGCAAGGCTTTAAAGGAGATTTCATCATTTATTTCAAATACATCAATTTCATCAATTGGAGAAACGATGCCTGCTCCCTTGTATGCCTTTTCGGCAGCCAGCCTGGTTCCAACCGATTCCACCAGGCTGCGGCTCTCCAGGTTGGGGGAGTCTGAGAACCAGGCCAACCCATCTATCCAGATTGGATCGCTGCTCAGGTATGCTACAGAATCTTCCGATGCGAGAACTGCGACTACACACCCATCCGTCGGCTGGGCAATGTCCAGTTTTCCTATCGGCCATGATACAGGCTCTGCACACAGAATATCCTCGACCTGAAGCAGGGCCCCGTAGGATGCCAGTGGATTGTCGAGAGCAGCTTTCCGTGATTCCACTACGACCCTGGCACATTCTGCTCGACTGGTGCCGCTGGCAAAGAGATAGTGATTCATCTCAAGACCGTTGATAAAATCAACGCTCAATCCCAACGGACGCAGCATGACCGGGTCGAGGGCGAAACTTTTTACATCGGCTGCAGTTTTTATATTCGATAGTTTGCTGTGTGACTCAATGGCAACCGTATCGAACAGGCCGGCCCTGATCATCATGACCCCTGTGCCGATTGCATGGACAAAATCTCCCGGGACAGTCTGAACAGGCTTCAGCACTGCGCCAAGTTGATCATTGCAGTATTCATCGGCGATACTGTATCCCTCCCAGAAATCCTCGGTCGCAGTAACGAATCCGCCGACATCCTGTGGTTCGATTCCTGCCTCTTGGTAGGCCTTCACGGCGGCTTCGAAAACCAATTCGCGGTAGGATACTCCTGGAGTGGTTGGGGAAAATCCTGAGTAACCAATGCCAACAATAGCTACGCGTTTCACAAGACACCTCCTTTATTCATGTACCGTTCTCTCGATCAAGAGTGTAACAGGCACCCTAAAGACCATTATTCCAGTGCTTGACGTGGAGAGTGTGGGATAGGTGTGTTTTGGTGGTCGCTGGCTTCCTGCACGAGGAATAATTCATATGATGTAAATATTTACCTATTAACCGATCCCTCCAACCAGTATTTTTTCTCATGTACTCCTAACGTATCAATAACAGATTGAAATAATCATAAATAATTACAAAATATATTCAAAATACACCATACCATATTACGACAGAAATTTGTATACATGTCAATAATTAATTTATTGTTAATTTTTTTAATTGATTAATATTTACTTATGAAATATATTTTGAAGCAGTATCAGGAGGTGAAGATCAGCACATGAATCTGGGATCGGTACTGAGAAAGCTGCGGAAGGATCGAAAGCTGACCCTCAAGATAGTTGCTGTTCAGGCGGGGATTTCAGAGGGATTCCTGTCTCAGATTGAGAACGAAGTGAATACTCCCTCGGTCGAGACATTGGTCAATATCTGTAGCGCGATAGGGTATGACATCGGGGATGTGATTCGTCAGGCACAGAATCAGGAACGATTGGGTCTGATCCGCAAGACTGAGTGGGATGAAATTGAAATCCCGGCATCCGGCTTTGCGACGCAACGATTCCTGGCCCCTGAAACCCGGAGGGTGATCGACAGTGCGATCCTGAAAATTGAACCAGGCAAGAGCATCCCGGCACGAAAGGGAATCAGGAACAGCCAGGAGGTTCTCTGTGTGCTGAAAGGGAGTATCGAGCTTGTCCATGGTGAAGAAGTATACACTCTGCAAGAAGGCGATGCAGTTCATTACTGGTCGCTCTACGAAAGGCAGATGATCACCAACAGGATGTCAGACATTGCAATAGTGATGTGGGTAGGGACCATTTGACTCTTGATATTCGGGTCACGTCACCGGTTCATCCTCACTCAACATTGAATTTCCAGTACATGAAAGGGGTGGAGTATGATTAGATTCAGCGAACAGCAACTCAAGATTCCCAAACTGGCAAAGCCTGTGTATCTAGTTACGGCTGGGCAGTCGAAGTTCGACCGGGCAATTCCTGACAAGAGGACCGAAGAACTCTGTATCGACGCATTCACTCAGGCAGCTGAGCTGCTCAACATGACTCCGGCGGAATTGAAGAGCTATATTCACACCTGTTACTACGGGCACTTCGCCGATCACTTCGGTGATCAACTGCTGGGAGAAGCTGTGATCCATGACCGTCTGGGGCTCGATCCCCTGGGCAACATCGGGATTAAAACCGGTGGGGCTACCGGCGGTTCGACCCTCTGGGAGGCTACCAAGGCCGTTGCATCGGGCTATTCCGACTGTGCACTGGCCATGGGCTGGGAACGTATGGACGAAGTCCCCACAGACGAGGGGAACTTCCTGATTTCCTGTGCTGCGGACAAGGACTGGGAGAGCCCATTGGGGCACATCTACACAGGGTACTATGCCGTCATGGCCCAGAAGTACTGGCAGGTTTTCGGCAAGGAGGAAGACTCATTCAGGCGCACCCTGGCAGAGATTGCGGTCAAGCACAGGGGCTACGCCCGCTTCAATCCCTATGCCCAGGGGCCGCTGAAGATCACGGTTGATGATGTGTTGAAATCACCGGTAGTGGCCTATCCCCTGCGGGCTCTGGACTGCTGTCTGATGAGCGTGGGTGCGGCATGTGCCATAATCTGCGACGAGGAGACAGCCGTCAAATTGACCCGCAACACCAAGAACAAACCCTTGAGAATCTGGGTAGCCGCTGGATCGCACACCCTGCGTCCCGCTGACAGACGTGATATGGACATCCCCCTGCTGCCCAATGAAACTGCGGACCAGTACAAGGATCTGGAAGATCGGTTCCCGGGAGGCGGAAGGTATCCAGGGTTTACCGGGTTTTTGGGTGCACGCATGGCCGCGTGGTACGGATACCGCATGGCCGGTATCACTGATCCCACGGAGGACTTGGATGTGATCGAATTGCACGACGCCTTCACCATTTCCGATGTGCAGACCTATGAAGATATCGGGTTGAGGCCCTATGGAGAAGGCCGCACATACGTGGAATCAGGCGACTGCTATCACACCAACCCCCATACCGGTCAGCCTGGGAAGCTTCCCTCGAACCTGTCCGGAGGGTTAATCGGCTGCATGCACGCTGTTGGTGCCACTGGCATCATGCAGACATTTGAGATTGCGACCCATATCTGGGATCGGTGGGCTGAGATTCACGGAGATGAAATGATCTGGAAGAGTTTTCACCGGAAGAAGCCGTCTGACTGGACAGATCTGCAGGTGAAAGGAGCCAAGCGGGCCCTTGCGATTTCCCATGCCGGTGTTGGTTCGCATGTCACGGCAACGATCCTGATGGATCCGGATCATCTGTTGAAAGAAGATGCCTAAATAGACAAGGAGACGAGCGATGAGTATGTTCGGACAGGTATACGTAAAGAACAGCCAGTATAAGATAAAAGGAGATTTTCACAACTTGACCCCGAATCAGCCGATCCGTGACGCCAATGACTGGAAACTTCTGGGGGTCACCAATCCGCGGGATATGACCTATATTCACGCCTACGGCGGGGAGGCGGTGTTTTTTGAATCCTTGAGCCAGGGCAAGCTGATGGCGTCCAGGTGTGATAATCCCGAGTGTGAAGCCAAGGGCACCGTGTATCAGCCGTTCAGGATTCACTGCATGGATTGTCTGAGAAAGTGCACCGTGATCGACATGACCGACCTGGCACAGAACACTGCGAAGATTCATACGTTCATGGTCTGTGAGAGGTCAGGAGCCTTCAGCATTCTGGATAAACCGATCAAGTTCATCAATGTCGAGTTCGACGGTGTGGCAACGATTCTGATGAGCTATCTCTCGGTTGGTGATCCGAAGATCGGGATGAAGGTATCCCCGATCTTTAGAACCTCATCACCGACCTATACCATACTCGATTTGTCGTGGGTGCCTGCTGGGACACCGGAAAGAAAATTGCCCGAAGGATTCAGCTACTGATAGAATCCCGTTGGTCATAGTGGATCTAGTGAGCGGGTGACATGAAAGAGGGCATATTTGATGCCCTCTTTTTCTCCATATTCTGCTGCATAAGAGAACGTCCCGATACTATCTCAATGAAGATCAGACACCCTCTCAGGGGTTTGATGCCGTGAGCATGTATTCCGTGAGCGGGAAATGTTCATCTCGAGAGCAACGACTGATCAACAGGAGTTGCCATGGGGGAGAAGCAGAATGAAGAGAATGTGGAAACATGTACATGTATGGATACGAGATAGCTGGTGTGTTGAGATCCTTTTTCATGGTATAGATCTGAGAGGACGTCATTGAAGTGTGTGTGATTTTAGAGGTGAGGAGGAGGGTTGTCCATGGAGTATGAAACCATTGTATACGAATCCCGCGAGCCTGGGATAGGCATCCTGACACTCAATCGACCGCGCACGTATAATGCGGTCAATCAGAGAATGATGAAAGACCTCGAGGAATTCTGGTCCGAACGGGCAAACGATGTGGGCACTCACGTGGTCATTCTCAGGGGAAGTGGAGAGAAGGGGTTCTGTGCCGGGCTGGACTTGGGAGAAGCGCTCCAGCTCCAGCAGGAGATGAATTCACACCAGTTCTATCATTCCCAGTGCCGCATGGGGAGACTGATGCTCACGATGAGGCAGGTCCCCCAGGTGATCATCTGTGCGGTGCACGGCGCTGCCGCAGGGATCGGATTCAGCTTCGCCCTGTCGTCGGATGTTCGCATCATCAGCACCGATGCTCGGTTCTCTGCAGCATACATCAATATCGGGTTCGGAGGAGCCGACATGGCCTGCAGCTATTTCCTGCCGCGCATGATCGGTGCAGGCAGAGCCTATGAATTCATGCTTACCGGGAATTTCATGTCGGCCGAGGAGGCCATGAGCCTCGGTTTTGCAAGCCGGATGGTTGAGAAAGACAAGCTCATAGACACAGCCATCGAGATCGCACGGATCATGAACGGCAAAAATCCGGTCGGCCTTCGCCTGACAAAAGAGGCCATAAATGTCAACCTGGACATCGGGGGCCTTGAGCAGGCCCTGAATGTGGAGAACAGGAATCAGGCCCTGCTCTATGCAGAGCTTTTCAAAACCCCCTCCTCCTGAATTCAGAACAGCGAAGAGAGATTTTTGTGTGTACCAGGAGGGTTCATGAAGGATCCCTTCAAGACATGTTCACCTTTTTCAGGAATTCCTGAAAGCCCTGCCGTTCAAGTTGGAATGCCTCATCAAACGTGACCTGATTCTGCTTTTCTATCAGGGCTTTCATCTGCAGCATGATTTCACCATTCACCCCGCAGATATCGCGTGCGATTTGCTTGGTGCGGGGAATGAGATCGGTAGGAGTGACAACTTCGTTGACAAGCCCGCACCGGAGCGCATCGGTAGCAGACAGGGGTCTGCAGGTAAGTGAAAGCTGTTTCGCCATTCTCTGTCCCACAGAGTGCTGGAGCAGCTGTGTCATGCCCCAGCCCGGGTGAATTCCCACCTTTGCATGGGAATCGATGAAGCGGGCGTTTTCTGAGGCGATGAGAAAATCGCAGTGCATGGCCAGTTCGAATCCCCCGGTGATTGCATTGCCGTTGATGGCGCCGATGATGGGTTTTCTGCAGGACGAAAAGACATCTGGCAGATCCTTTCCATCACCGCGCGGGTCCAGGAGATTGTCCTTTCCAATGACACTCAGGTCGATCCCGGAGCAGAATGACCTGCCACTGCCGGTCAGGATGGCAACCTGAATCCCATCGTTTCGGACGACTTCATCGACAGCATTGTAGAGGTTCACAAGCAGGTCCTGACAGATTGCATTGTGTCTGTCCGGCCTGTTCAGTGTAATGATGGCTATGGGGCCTTCCTGGTCAAACAGTACGGTTTTTTCCATACAGACCTCCTTATCAGGTCATGTACTCTCTGAACCCGGGTTTTTGGTGTGATGGCAGTCCCGATCGGATGATTTCCGGTTCAGGCACAACGAACACCTGTTGTCGCTGCACATCTGGCAGAAATAGCAGTCCGGACAGGGATGTTTCTTGTTGCCTCGGTGTTCTTCGGGTACAAAGACGAGACCCTCAATGCCCACCATTCGCTCAAAAGCCATCGGAGTCCTCCCGTCTGAGAGCATGAGTACCCTGTTTCTTGCCAGGAAAGCCAGTATCGCCGTCATCACGGAGAACTGTGAATGTGGAGAACCAGTGTCCGTGACCATGGGTGCTTTTCATCATGAAGAACCTTATTCGGATTCCAGCTCGGTGAAAAATTCATCGAGAGATATAATTTTGAAAAGGGGATACAGGGGGCTTTTCCCGTAGAATTTCACGATGGCCTCGTGCGCTTCACGGCTGAAGGATGCGCAGCAGTCTTTGATGATGTATGCCCCGAAATCCAGAGCGAGTGCATCCAGAGCGGTGCTCAGTACGCACCAGTGCGTCAGCAGACCTGAAATGATCACTCTTTGCACACCGTACAGACGCAGAGTCTGTTCCAGGTCTGTTTTGAAGAATGCGCTGAATCGGCGTTTCGGCAGGTGGATATCGCCCTCGGATTGTGCAAGTGCATCGCTCACTTCAGCGCCTTCGGTGCCACGGATGCTGTGCTCATTCATCCTGCCCTTGAAAATGAAATCACCCGGGAGAAAGCTGTCGTTTGCAAAGACAACAGGAAACGCATGACTCCTCGCATACTCCGTGAGACGATTGATGTTTGGGGCGATCTCTCTGGCAAACTGTGCAATGGTCGGATTGTTTTCTTCCCTGAAGGAGTCCTTCAACATGTCCACAACAATAACAGCAGGTTTCATCGTGCTCTCCTCTCTGGATGGGTCTTCTCGATGTCCATCTCAGTGTAGGATCACTTCTCCCTCAGATCAAGCAGGAATGGAAAAAATCGAAAATATTGTGTGCCGATGAATTCGCAGGCACACAATTCCGTTCTCATCTCAAAGATCATGTGCTGACAAAAACCCCCCACCCGAAGGGGGAGGGGGGGTCTGGTTGTGTACTCACCGGGGGGACGCCCGGTGGGAGATAGCTGCTCTCTGGAATCAGTGTCTGGTGAGGCTATGGTGGGGGGCCTGGCCGATCCGGTGCACCATCCGTCCCACAAGGGCGATGGCCGAGAGAATGCCCATGCTGATAAAGATGGCCGTCATGACCTATG
>JBNGDS010000020.1:0-43915 GCA_049975365.1 Desulfomonilia bacterium
CCGCTCCACTGCACCCACAAGATTTGAAACCTGAGGATTGTCGGGGTTTACGTCAAACCCTGCACAGAAGGCCTCATTTCCGGCTCCGGTAATCACCACCACGCGCGGGAGGTTTTTCTTCAGTTCGTCGATCACGTTCTCCATGCAGTCCCACATGTGTTCGTTCAGCGCATTCTTCCTCTCGGGACGATTGAGAACAACAAGCGCAATATGCCCGATGCGCTCTACAGTGACGCCTGAACCGTTCATGGGTGCGTCCTCATGAGCCATCACTCCTCAGAAGGGATTCCCGAACCGGTTCAGATGCACAAACTCATTCAGATTTTTCCTGGGCATGCCCCGGCCCCGTTCGCCAGCCGGCTTTCCAATCGGAAGAACTGCGACTACCTCGAAATCCTCAGGCAGCCCGACGATCTGTTTGCAGGCATCGTGATCCATGAGCCCAACCACGACTGTCCCCAGCCCGAGTTCATGGATCTTCAGGCAGAGGGTCTGGACTGCGATGCCCAGGTCGAACATGAACCAGTTCGAGTGTTTCGTCACTTCCTTCCCCCCGTAACACCCCGAAACCCCGGTTTTTGCACACGCGACAAGAAGGGCGGAAGCGTTCAGAGAGCACGTGATTGCGGGATTCTTCTTTGAATACGTCTCCGTAATCCTCGTGATCAGGTCCTTGTCCCGCACCACGATGAACTCCCAGACCTGCGTGTTGGCCCAGGATTGAGCCCACCGTGCAGCCTCAAGCATTTCCCGGATCTCATCATCGGTAACTCTGTAGTCGGTGAATGTCCGTACACTCCACCTGTGTCGAATTGCTTCGCTCAGTTCCATAGGTTGCCTCCTCCGTATCAGGCCTCAGGGCAGTGTGAGATACTCCATGATACATCCCTGCTCGAGAAATTACCACCCTTTCGTGCAGGGGAGCGTGAACCGGAACGCCTGATCGATCTCAGACGTTTTGAAATGCCGACATGAGCGCAATATTTCTTGATGTATCGAGGAAAAAAAGGTAGGTTTGCCACTGTTGGACTGCATTCCCCGGGGGTTTGGGAAGAGATGACCGTCCTGATTATTGATCCTGTCGGAGGCATCAGCGGTGACATGCTGCTTGCAAGCCTCATCCATCTTGGATGTCCCGTGGAGTATCTCGAGAATGTCCTGAAGGATCTTCCCATTGGAGAATTTGTCGTAAACGTGACCCCGGGCTCAATCAATGGGATCGGGTGCATGGGGCTGAACTTCGACACAGGACCATCAGATCATGAGCGAACCTTTTCCCATATTCGGGATGAGATTCTCACCAGGCTTCCCCCGGGCATACGGGAAAAGGCAACGGACATATTCAGAGCCCTCGCAGAGGTGGAAGCCGATGTGCACGGGACACGAGTGGAGAAGGTTCATTTCCACGAGGTCGGGGCACAGGATTCCATTCTGGATATCGCCGGTATTTCAGCTGCCCTTCACTGGTTTGGAGTCGATGAGATCTATACCAGGACTGTCCCCCTGGGCAGCGGCTCGGTTCAATCGCGGCACGGCCGTATCCCTGTTCCGGCCCCGGCGACAATCCGGCTGCTGGAACATCTGAAGGTGAAGTTCACCCACATCGAGGGCGAACTCACGACACCCACCGGTGCGGCTGTATTGAAGGCACTCTCCAGGGAAGGGGACCCGCCCGGAGATCTCATCGTGAAGGCGGTGGGCTACGGGTGCGGTCAGAAGAGCTACGGGGACTGGCCGAATCTCTGCAGGACGATTCTGTGCGAGGCATCAGGGGAATCACGTTCTCAAGCGATGTACGTGGTGGAGACGGATATCGACGACATGAGGCCGGAGGATTACGAGACAGCCCTCGTAAGGATAGCGGATGCCGGGGCCATAGATGTGAACCTCACCCCCAAGATTATGAAGCGCGGAAGACCCGGATCCGGGATCCAGGCCATCTGTTCTTCGGAGGCCCTGCCGGCAGTGATCGAAGCAGTGCTTCTCCACACCACCTCCATTGGGGTCAGATACTATCCCGTCAATCGGAGAATTCTAAGTCGCAGGGAGTATGCCATTGCCACGAGATTCGGGGATGTACGGATAAAGGAAGTGGGAACCCCACAGGGGCGAACGCGAGGAAAACCTGAGTACCGCGATCTTCAGGAGATCTCCATGAAGCACAACATCCCCATCTCAGAGCTCAGGGCAGAGATCGACGCTCTGATTGCGGAGAAGGAGAGGGGGGAAAACAGCACATGAACACACACAAAAGCAGGGCAGACCAGGAGAGGCCATGATACACGATCTGCTGGAGAAATACAAAAGAGGAGAGATCAGCCTGGAAGAGGCGGAAAAACACATTCTGCACCTGCTCTACGAGCAGGGGGAGGACTTCCTCCTCGATCTCCACAGACACCGCCGCATCGGGTTTCCCGAGGTGGTCCTGGCAGAGGGGAAGACCACAGAGCAGGTCATTGCCATTGTGGAAAATTTTCTCCATACCGCTCGAAGGGCCTTTGTCTCGAACGTGGACGATGAAAAAGAGGAGGCTCTGCGCACGCAATACCCGGATGCTGCAATATCAAGGGTCGGGCGGCTCATGGTTCTCAAGACAGGTGAAATCCCGGCTGACGTAGAAGGGATAGTTGGCGTCATCACGGCGGGAACAGCAGATGTCCCCTGTGCACAAGAGTGTGCACTGATGCTTGAGGAAGTCGGGGCGCACGTGATACGGGCCTATGATTTCGGCGTTTCGGGTATTCACAGGCCTTTCCTGGGAATCCAGCACACGGAACAGGCTGATATCCTGGTTGTCTTTGCCGGCATGGACGGGATTCTCCCCACCATGATTGCATCACTTACCGACAAACCGGTCATCGCTGTCCCCACACCCATCGGATACGGCTTCAGGGGAGGAGGGGAGACAGCACTGTTTGTCATGCTCCAGAGTTGTGTTCCCGGGATCATGGTGATGAACATCGGGAACAGCATCGGAGCGGCAGCAGCGTCTGTCCGCATCCTCAGGGCCATGCGCAGGAGCAGGGATGTCTCTCCTGGCCGAACTTGATGCTTCCATCAGGAAAAAGGAGAGCCTGGTGGTGCTGTTCTCCGGCGGTCTCGACAGCACACTGCTGGCTCGTCTCGTCCACGACGCCCTCGGAGAGAACAGCGTTGCCCTGACCATAGATTCACCCATCGTGGCACGTCATGAGATTGCGTTGGCACGGCAGGGCGCATATCTTCTCGGGATCAGGCACGAGATCATGCATGTCTGCGAATGGGAGGATGAACCAGCCTTTCTCTCCAACCCGGCCGACAGGTGTTACCTGTGCAGAAAAGCACGGTACGCACGAGTCCGTGGATGGGCCAGCGACCACGGGTTCCCGACCATTGCCGAGGGGGCCAACTACTCAGATCTCGATGACTACAGACCAGGACTTCGTGCATCTCAGGAGGCAGGGATATGGCAACCGTTCATCGAGCATCGCCTCACGAAACAGATGATCAGGGACCTTTCGAGGGAACTCGGCCTGGCCACGTGGGACATGCCGAATACTGTCTGCCTCTGTTCCCGTTTCCCATGCGGTTTTGCCATTACCCCCGAGTACCTGGCCATGGTGGAGGATGCTGAGATATTTCTGCGCGGACTCGGGTTCAAAACTGTCCGGGTGAGGATCTTCCCCTATAAGACCGCTGTAGTGGAGCTCAATGACTTCGAAATGGCCATTCAGTACAAGGAAGCAATCGTGCTT
This sequence comes from Desulfomonilia bacterium, assembly GCA_049975365.1. GTDB lineage: Bacteria > Desulfobacterota > Desulfomonilia > UBA1062 > UBA1062 > DSBG01. Next base: position 3,735 of record JBNGDS010000020.1, read on the forward strand.
CATCTCAGAGAGATCGGGTTTACCTTTGTCACCCTCGATCTGGAAGGTTTTGTGAGCGGCAAGATGAACAGGGTGATTCCATGAGTCCTGAAAATACCTGGCGTGTGGAGGTATCACGGGGGGGTGGTGAAATGGGGGAACCATCGTTTTTAAGCACAGAGGATTCATTCAGAGATCATGACTGTTCACGGTGAGCGATATTGGGTATACTTGAACTCACACCCGAGGTACATGCGAGGTGATGGACTGTACGAACGTGAGGGAGGTTGTCACAATCTGAGCACTGGAGTGAATCACCTGGCGGGAGGATCAGGGAAGGAGGAGCAATGAACACGAAGTCGCAGGTTTCGATCGTGAAGAGGGATTTTCCCATCGATGCTCCCCAGATCGAGGACATGGTGAAGAGGTCAATCGATCTCCTGGGAGGTCTCGAGGGAAAGATTCAGCCCGGAAGCCATGTGGTGATCAAACCGAACCTCTTTGCACCATACCCCCCACCGATCTCCGTAGACAGGAGGGTCATTGCGGCTGTCGTGCGGCTCGTCCGACAGACTGGAGCGTCCAGGGTCACCGTGATCGAGGGGGTAAGTGTTGGAACCCTCATGAAGCGCGTCAGTCCGGAGCGGTCAGCATCGTCGATGAAGAGGGGATTCAGCACCGTCGAGGTCATGAGAATGCTCCGTGTGCAGGAGGCCGTGGAAGAGGCGGGTGGTGAAGTACTCGGCGTAGAGGATGCAGAAAAGGTGTCAGTTGATATCGAAAGGGGAATGGCCCTGCACCGGGTCAATTATCCCAAGGTCGTTCTGGATGCAGACTACTTCATCAATATCCCTGCCATGAAAACCCACACCATGACCATAGTGACCCTGTCCCTGAAGAATCTCCAGGGGCTTCTGGATGAGAAAGGGAGGTATTTTTCTCACCGCGATGACCTTGACCAGCACATGGTGGATATCAATAAAATCAGGCTTCCTGATCTCGTGGTGCTCGATGGCCTCATCGCTATGGAGGGAATGGGTGCGGGCGAAGGAGGGAATCCAGTGGACATGGGGGTTGTCATGGCAAGTCACGACCCTGTTGCACTGGATACTGTTGCATCACAGTGCATGGGGATCGAGAATCCGCTCGTGGTCGGCACAACCAGGATTGCGCAGCATGACGGTCTCGGATGTGGAAACCCCTTCCTCATCGAAGTCCTCGGAGAGAGAGTGGAGGCGGTGAAAAAGAGATTCGTCCTCCCCATCAATTACACCCAGCCCCTCGAGAGCATCGTGAGCGGCGTCTATCCGAATATCGATCTGTACATCGGGGGCGCGTGCCCCACGTGCTGGCTCATGACAGCGCTGATCGAGGCGACCTTGTCGAAAGTGGACAGGAAGTTCTCCCTGATCGTCGGAATAGATCCCAAGATTCCCCCCAAGCTTGCAACCGATCTCCGGCACACCTTTTTCATCGGCGAGTGTGCCCTGTCTGCCACCGGGGAGCTTCGGGAACTGAGAAACGAGATGCAGCTCAACGGGATTGACCGTTTTCTCGGGGGCTGCCCCCCGTACGAACAGGCCCTCGTGAAACTCGAAGATACGCTTGTCGGGATGGGCTATCTCAAGGAGGAGGAGATGATCGCAAAGGCACACGAGCAGCGGAAGCGATTCTTCGACTACTATCGAGAACACGACAGCTCCTGGGAGCCGATACTGGAGTAAAGAATACCGGGCCCCATGAGGAGAGCCCGGTGGAATGAAAAACGTTCATAGTGTTTCAGGGGGAGGGTATGGCAGACAAAAACTACATTATCGCTATTGATTCAGGGACCCAGAGTGTCAGGGCAATTCTCTTCGATCGTGAGGGGAGAGAGCTTTCCGTCGCGCAGGCTCAGCACGAACCGTACTTCTCGCTGAAGCCCGGGTGGACAGAGCAGAAACCGGATGACTACTGGACAAAGCTCTGTCAGGTCACGAATGCCCTGATGAAGAAAATCACGGTGGACCCAGGGGAGATCGCCGGAGTCGGCATCACCACTCAGCGGGGGACATTTATTCCTGTAGACCGGCAGGGCACCCCCCTGAGGCACGCGATCATCTGGCTCGATCAGCGCAAGGTTTCCGATCCTCCTCCCCTGAGCATGGCAGCGAAAGTTCTGTTCGGAATTGCCGGCATGTCCGAGGCCATCAGGTACGTGAGGAAGAATTCGAAGTTTCTCTGGATAAAGCGGTTCGAGCCGGAGATCTACAAAAAAACCTACAAGTTCATGCAGGTCTCGGGGTGGTTCGTGTACAGGCTCACCGGTGAATTCAAGGATTCTGTCGGCATGGTGACCGGCATGTGGCCGCTGGATTACAAGAAGCTTGCCTGGCACAGCCTGGGCATGGCCTACGAGGCCTTCGGGCTTGAGCGAGACCACATGGTGGATGTGTTCACGCCGGATACTGTTCTCGGGCACATAACCGCCCACGCATCACAGGAGACGGGTCTTCCCGAGGGTCTCCCGGTGGTGGTCGGTGCAGGCGACAAGCAGTCGGAACTCCTCGGGGCAGGGGCCATTGACCCTTCCGTAGGGGTCATCAGCTATGGGACCGCAACGTGCATGGAGGTGATCACGAGGAAATATGTCACGGACAAGACCCTCAGATTCTTCACCTGGCCTGCAGCCCTGCCGCATGCGTGGGATATCGAGGCCTTCATCTTCAGGGGATTCTGGATGGTGACATGGTTCAAACAGGAATTTGGTCTTCGGGAAGCACAGGAAGCCGAGAAGCGGGGCGTTGCCCCTGAAGTGATCTTCGACGAGGTGATCAAGGACATACCACCAGGATCCATGGGGCTCATGCTTCAGCCATACTGGACACCCATGGTCTATTCGAAGTATGCCAAGGGCTCCATCATCGGCTTCGGAGATGTTCACACCCGTGCCCACATCTACCGTGCAATCCTGGAGGGGATCGGGTACGAGCTCCGCAGGCTCTACGAGATCGTCCACGCGAAGACCGGCGTGACTCTTCAGGAGATACGGGTGGGAGGCGGAGGCTCCCGGAGTGATGTGGCCGTGCAGATCGCGTCAGATATCTTCAATCTCCCCGTGTCGCGGATGGAGACCTCGGAAATCTGTACCCTCGGAGCCGCCATCGATGCCGCTGTGGGGTGCGGCATGTATCCGTCCTTTGAAGAGGCGGTGACGTCCATGGTGAGGAAAGGCAGGACATTCGAACCCGTAGAAGAGAATCGCCGGGTGTATGACGATCTCTATCAGGGGGTCTACAAGAAGACGTACTCGGTCCTGGAACCGCTCTATGAGAAGATCGCCTCCGTCACCGGATATCCTGAACCGGACTAGGGAAGGACGGGAACCGAAACCCGGCGGTATTTCACTCCGGCACTGGCTCGCGCGGAGAAAACCTCAATCCGGATTCTCCGTTGCCTGGTATCGCTTCACGAAAGAGGCATACCGGATCATGTGGGAAAGCGCCTTGAACCCGATTCCCGGCTGATCGATGTAGGTGATGCCCCTGCTGCTGAAATATGTCTTCGCGAATTCGCTGACCTCTCTGAAGGTGATGGGGATGACGAGTTTTCTCCTCGTTCCTGCAAGGGAAAGGAAGGCCTCGTTGATACTCTGGGCAAAGGCGTCCAGATCCCCCTGGGGTGGTATGCACAGGGGAAGGATGATGTCGAGATTGTCGTCTTGTATCAGGAGTTCGAGGATATGGGTGAGACCGGCCCGAAACCCTGCACCCGTGACATCCAGGGGGTTGTCCGGTGCTGCAAAGGCGGGAAGATGAGCTTTCAACGCAGTTCGAGTGGTTTCCTGAAAAGGAGGCAGGTCTATCCCGTAGGTGTCGCAGAGATCGGCATACAGTCCGCACAACCCGCCAGAGAGCGTGTAGATCCCGACCCTGTCGCCTTCAGGGAGATCGTATCGTGAGAAGAGCGAAGCGGTTTCCACGAGCTCTTCGATGCTCTCCGCACGGATGATCCCGAGCTGCTGGAACACACCGTCCACGATGGCATCATTTCCTGCCAGGGCCCCTGTGTGGGATTGAGCAGCCTTCCTGCCTGTCTCAGACCGGCCGATCTTGATGAGAACGATTGGAATGTTCTTGCGTGCCGCGGTGGTCGCGAGGGACCTGAGGGTGCCGAAGTCTCTGAAGCCTTCCATGAATGCAGCAATCACCTTTGTTGAGGGATCATGGATGAGGTAGTCCATGCAGTCTTCCGCGGTCATCGATGCCTCATTGCCAGTGGTTACATAGAGCGATACGCCGCATGACTTCATCAGGAGTTTTGAGATGATCATCTCGCTGGAGGCACCGCTCTGGCCGATGACGCCGATGTTCCCGGAAACAGGTTTCCCTTCAATCGAGCCGCCGACAAAGACGCTCGTTTTCGACGCAAAGTTCATGAAGCCGAGGCAGTTCGGTCCCATGAGAAGTATCCCATTGTCTCTGCAGAAGTTCTGAATCTCGCGCTGGAGAGACAATCCATCACCCCCAGTCTCTGCGAACCCGGAGGATATGAGCAGGATATTGTTGATTCCCTGATCGTGGAGATCGCGGACAGTGTCGGGAACGAGGGTGCTCTTCACCATGACCACGGCAAAATCGATCACACCCTTGGGCAGAGAACCTATACTCCTGTACGCCCTGATCCCGCAGACCTCATCCGCCCGGGGATTGACCGGGTAAAACCTCCCCTGGAATCCCAGGAGTGAGGCGTTGCCGAGCATGTTGAAAAACCACTGGTTGTTCTCAGAGGCTCCCACAACGGCAATATTCTCCGGTGAGAAAAATTGTCGCATCCTCTCGGGTGTTTTATAGCCCATACTCCCCCCTTGCAGACCACGTGCACTTTCCATGGGAAACCATTCAACTCCCGATTCTGTCAAGCTAAAACCAGCCTTGGCGAAGCTGAATCTTTCTGATAGGCTTATTCCTGATAATCCAGGGTGCTCCGGAGTGGAGTGTGGTACGGCATGCATCGATGGTGTGGTGTAAGGGAGGCCAATGAACGAAACAGCAGCTCTTGTTATTGAATCCACTGCGTATTTTCTGGCATTGATCAATCCTGCAAGCAAAATCTTTCTCCTGTCCACCATGGATCCGCCCTACACATTCAAAGATCTCTGGCGCATCTCCCTGCGGTCGACTCTGGTTGCGCTGTTCATCCTTGCAGTGCTCGCGAGCTCCGGCAAGGTGGTGCTCGGGGTGGTGTTTCACGTGGAGATCTATTCTCTCAATGTCGCAGGGGGAATCATCCTCTTTATCGTGGGGCTTACTGCTGTGAGAAAAGGTCGCTTCTACGAGGAGACCGCCTTGAGCAGTGTTTCTGCATTTTCCATTGTTCCCCTTGCCGCACCCCTGATTGCAGGCCCGGGAACCATCACTGCGGCAATTTACTTTTCTTCACTTCACGGGGTGCCAATGACCATGGTCTGCATCTCCATAGCGCTCCTGATCAATTTCCTGATCATGCTCTCGTCCCTTCACATCGGTGAGGCCCTGGAAAAGGTGAACGCAACAGGCCCGATCATCAGGATCACCGGACTGATCGTCACGGCAGTTGCCACCCAGATGATCCTCTCGGGCGGAGAGACGTGGATCCGGGAGGTCTTCTCTCTGACGGAGATGGTGAGCATGTATTGAGGCAGCTCAGAGATCTCCACGGATCAGGGAAAGCTGCCGACACAGAGGATCATGTTCCGGGCATCTCTTGAAACCGGGACGTATTCACACTACCTTAACTTGAAAGCACTGAGATGGAATGATGACTATTTCTCCTGGCGGGAGAAGGTCAGAGAACAACCAATCGGGAAAAAGACCCTGACGGGTCATGGATAGAGAAGGAGACCATATGAAAAAAACACTTTCCATTGTCTTGGGTATCGTTGGTGTGATTCTGCTCACGGCGTCGTATGCCCCTGCGCAGCTGTCTGTCCAGGTTCTCAGCAAGGAAGGGATGGGTAACTACCTCGCAGACGGCAAGGGAAGAACCCTGTACTGGTTCAAGAACGATGTCATGGGGAAGAGTACCTGCTCGGGTGCGTGTATTGAGAAGTGGCCGGCATTCTATTCCGAGGCAATAAACGTACTCGAGCCGCTGTCTCCGAAGGAGTTCGGGTCCATCACCCGGGAAGACGGGACCAAGCAGACCACATTCAGGGGCTTTCCGCTCTACTACTGGGTGAAGGACACGGCAAAGGGTGACACGACGGGCCACGGCGTGAACGATGTCTGGTTCGTGGTCAACCCGCTGGATTTTCCCCCCGCCGGTGCACAGTGCCAGTAATGCGGAATTGAATTCTGGCTGATATGACCACAAACAAGTACTCTCCTCCTGAATCCCCGGGAGGGGAGAAAGGATACCAGGGAAGACTGAAGAATGGTGTGTTCGTGTTCTTCGCTGCTTTTTTCATCATGCTGTCAATCTCCTGCCGTCCTGTTGAGGAAGCTCCAGGGCTTGAGCCGGTGAAGGGATTCGAACTGGAGAGGTACCTGGGCACGTGGTACGAGATAGCACGCATGCCTATCTGGTTCGAACGGAACCTCGTGAACGTGACGGCAACATATACTCTTCTTCCGGACGGTTCTGTCCAGGTCCTCAATCAGGGATTTGTCAAGACTCCTGATGGAAAGAAGAAACAGGCCACAGCCAGGGCTGTGTGTGCAAAAAGCCCTGACGTCGGGCACCTGATGGTTTCGTTTTTCTGGCCGTTCTCATCTGACTACATCATTGCGGAACTTGACAAGGAACACTACGGGTATGCCCTCATCCGGGGGAAATCTGACAAGTACATGTGGATCCTCTCCAGGACTCCCCGCATGGAAGAGGACACCATCAAGGAGCTTGTTCGGATGGCTCAGGGTCTGGGATTCGACACAACCAGGCTTATCTTTACGCAGCAGCAGTGGTAGCACTCTGCGTCGCGAAATCACTGGGCTGATGTTCTGAGATCAGGATACTTCATCTCCCGTAGATCTGTGCAATCGCGGATTCCCCATCGAGATTGATCCCCTGGCTCCATAATCATCTGAATACCGGATGAACCCCTCTCAAAATACGGCACACCCCAGGCTGAATTGGGGTGTTCACCCGATTTCTATTTTGCCCGTTTGTCCGTACAGTATAGGTGACAGCGAAGGAAAGGCTGCCGAAACCACACAAAGGGGGACACAGATATGGCACTCACAAGAAACGAATTAATCGTTGTTACCTATGCGCTGGTATTCTGGGGTGTTGGTCTCATCGCCGGTTTCGCAACCATGTTCTAAGACATCGTACAGAGCAGAACACGCCTTGTCCGAACCATGGGGATGGTGAACTCATCCCTCACAATCCCACCCAGCCTTCTCCATGGTCCGGGACAGGGGAATCAAGGTTCGGTTCTTTTTTAAGATTGTTCACGAACTCACATACCATCACCAGATTCGTAACTCATACCCTGAAGCATCTTGAATACCCCAGGTGGTACCGACACTGGTGTGTCAGAAGATATGGATTGCGGTGGCCTTGAATGAGAGGAACGCGTCCTTGCCCACGTGAAGTTCGAGGTCCACCACCGATGCCTTGGTCAGAAGCGATGTGAAGGTCGTGTTCTGCACCTTGATATGGACTTCATACAGGATTCCATGGTCGATGATGGCACTCACCGTGCCCTTGAATGAATTGCGCATACTCGAATCCAGGGGTTCAAGGCTGACCACGATGTCTTCCGGCCGTATGGCGATGAACCCCGATGCTATCGACGGCCGCTCACCCAATTCAACAGGGAGGCTCCCGATTGTGGACTTCGTGCCGTTGAACTGAGCCGGAAAGATGTTTTTCATGCCCACGAAATCGGCCACAAACGTGGAGGATGGCTTCTGGAAGATATCCTGTATCCTGCCTGTCTGTTCGATCCTGCCCGTGTTCATGATCGCTGCACGAGTTGCAAGCGACAGGGCCTCGGCAAAATCATGTGTCACCATCAGAAACGTGATGTGTGAGCGGGCATGCAGTCTCTTCAGCAGGAGGCGGATGTCCTCACGGAATCCCGGGTCAAGGGCAGAGAGGGGTTCGTCCAGGAGGATCACCCGCGGCTCCACGATCAGCGCCCGGGCAAGTGCCACCCGTTGCAGCTCTCCCCCGCTCAGGGTCTCGGGATAGCGCTTCAGAAGATGAGGGATGTCGAGTTCCTGGACGAGTTCATCAAATCGGGCCGAGGACTTGTGCGTATCGATCTTGTGGTATCGGAGGCCGAATGCGATGTTCTGTGCCACGCTCATGTGCGGAAAGAGTGCGTAGTCCTGGTACATGATGCTCACTCCACGCTTCTCGGGCGCGGATGCCGTCACATCTCTGCCCGCAATCATGATGGAGCCGCTGATGACCGGGATCAATCCGGCGATGGCTTCCAGGAGTACGGTCTTGCCCGCCCCGGTGGGTCCCATGAGCACAAAGAAATCATGATCCTTGATGCTGATGGAGAGATCCCTGAGCTGAAATTCTCCCAGGTGCACATTCAGGTTCATGATCTCGATCATGATTTCTTCTCCGTCGTCGACAGGGCCAGGATTCGAAGCACGAGAAACAGCGCCAGGCAGACGAGAACCAGCCAGACAGCTACTGGCTGGGAATAGGCCAGACCGTAGCCTTCGAAGCGTTCGTAGATGAGTACCGGGGCGATCATGGGATGGTATGCCACCACCACGACTGCACCGAATTCGCTGATGGCGCGGGCGCAGCACATGATCATGCCAACGAGCATGCTCCTCCACCCAAGGGGAAACGTGATCCTGAAAAACGCGCTGGTCATCGAAGCCCCGAGGCTCCGAGCAACATTCTCCAGACGCGGGGAGATCGATTCAAACCCATCCTTGACAGAGTTGATGTAGAACGGCATGCCCACGAAGGTGAGCACGGTGATGATCCCGGTGACACTGCCCATGATCCTCACCCCGAGCTCGGACATGATCTGCCCGAGCCAGTGGTTCTTGCCGGCAACGCTCAAGATGGCGATGCCAACAACGGGGTGGGGAATTACGATGGGCAGATCGATGATGCTCTCGATGAGGCGTTTTCCACGGAAATGAGTCCTTGCCAATACATAGGCCAATGGCGTTCCGATGACAAAGGAGATGACAGCGGCAGCAGATGCGGTGTAGATGCTCAGCCAGATCGAGAGCAGGACAGTCGTATCGCCGAGGCTCTGCTTCAGCATGGACGCAGAGGGAGCAGTGAGCATCTCGATCAGCGGCAGCAGGATGAATGCGAGGATGACAATGCCGCAGGAGATCGAGACCCAGAAGAACGGCTCCCTCCGTGTCATGAATACATCCTTGTTAGTTTTTCACTTCCACAAGGGTCTTCAGCTCGTCCGGAAGGGTCGACTTCATCTCTTCGCTCGGCACCCTGCAGGGAATGAACGGGGGCTGACCCTGGTCCTTCAGAACCTTGAGACCCCCCTTGGGATCGAGCATGTATTTCAGGAATGCGATGGCAGCCTCCCTGTTCGGTGCATCTTTGACCAGGGTGACCCCATAGGTGACGGACTGCCCTTTCATCTCCATAAACGTGCCCGGTTCCTTGCCGGTGACCTTGACTACTGCAGTGCTGTAAAAATCGTCGTACTGGTAGTTGCCCAGGTTGATCTCGTCGGGCAGCTCGATGTACTTGAGCCCATGCTGAACGGCGACAGAGAGGTATTCCCAGGCATAGTCCATGTTGCCGGTCTGCAGGAGGGATACGAGCTCCACGGACTTCGGCCTGATGTTCTCCTTGGGGCGGTTGGAGATGAGTTTATCGTAGAGCCCTGGTATGTTGTAGTGTTTCTCTGCCAGCTGCAGCACCATGAGGGATCGATAGCCGCACGGATCGAGATTGGGGTCAGAGTGCCCCCAGACCACATCGTTCTTCTGCAGGACCACATACCAGTTGCCGGCAGTGATTGTGTTCGCATAGGCGCTCTTTTCCGTGTAGCAGAGCACGAGCTGATTTGTTGCGAAGCGGATATTCCACTCGGCATAAGCTGGAATGAGGAGCTTGTCGATCACCGTGTAATCGGCAGAGGCCATGATGTCGCATGGCTTGTGCAGGTCGGAGATCTTCCGGGCTGCATTCTGGCTCCCGCTCGCCTCACGCTGAAGATCAACCTTCGGATACATGGCTTCGAATTCCTTTTCCATGGTTTCGAAGGGAACGGACAGGCTCCCGGCATGGAACATGGTGAGCGTGCCCATGCATTCGGCCGAGACCTGCACCGGGGCAAGCGCAAAAGACATGCACACGGCGCAGATACACAATGAAAACACGACTGAGAGTTTTCCGACTTTCATTTTTACCCTCCTCGAACTTCGTTTTTCTGTCAGATAATCGCTGGGTTAACCAGGCAATCCCGCCAACTCAGGCCCGAATATTCTACGAGCGTCGTTCTTGAATGTCAATGAATTGTGTGCCACCGAACATAGTGTCCATGAGAATTGCAATAGTGGAAAGCCAGATTGATCAGGAAATCTCAGAACGCTCCCTCTACGAGAAGGTCATGAAACCAAGGGGATTCAGAAATGAAGGTCTATACCGGGGGAATGGTGTTCATGTCCCGTGAGCAGGTAAACAGGGCATTGCCGATGAGCCCGATGCTGGAATTCACCATGACTGCTGCAGGAGTGACCAGGCAGGAGTGAACACGATGCCGATGATGGACGGGATCATCACCCGTCGCATCCATTGATGACGGATGTGATTTCGGCGCGGAGATCTCCCTCGATGGGGGCCCGTTTGCCGGTCTTCAGATCGACGGCCACGAAAGTGACATCTGCCTCCAGAATGACCCGATCCGTTCCCTTGAGGGTGATGGTCTGATGAATGGTGCCTCCCGTTTCCCTTAAGGTGGAAATCCGGGTCCGGATGTCCAGAATGTTGTCAAGAAGGGCAGCCTTTCTGTAATAGATGTGGATCTCGGTGATGGGGAGATAATACCCGATTTTCTGCACCCGGTTGAAGAAACCGGGAAAGTGATCGAAGAAGTCGTAGCGGGCCTCTTCGAGAAATTCGGGATACCGCACGTTGTTGACATGTCCGAACTGATCGAGATGGAATCCGCGGACTCGTATTTCCTTGTTTTTTACTCTCTCTTTCACCGTCATCTCTCCTCTGTGCTTTGATGCTGTTCCTCCAGGAAACCTGTGAGGTGATCTGTATTCAACCCCTGTGCAGCCAGGTACTCTATATCTGAGCGTGTCAGCCGGCACGGAATCTTGGATTTCGCCTGTCAAACTCACGCTGTGTCGTATAGTACAGAATCTCTGGGATCTTGACTACCCTGTGATGAAGGAAAGTGTGATACTGTACATCCCCTTCATCCTGGAGAGGGATTGTCGTCCTGGATCATGTCTGGGCAGCAGTATGTTGTTGTTGGATTCCTTTGGAGTTTGTATACTCGCTTCGATTTGTGATGCACATCATTCTTTCCCGGAAGATTGCAAGACAAGCAGGGAACAAGGAGGGTTCGAATCATGAAATACCGTGTGATTCAGTGGGCGACAGGATCCATGGGGAAGACCTGTCTGAGGGCAGTGATCGACCACCCCGACCTGGAGCTGGTGGGGCTCTTCGTCTACAGCGACCAGAAGGTCGGACGTGACGCCGGTGACATCGCCCGGCGATCGCCCACAGGAATAATCGCCACCAGGGATATGGAAGAGATCCTGGACCTGGAGGCCGACGTCGTAATCCATGCCCCGCGCATTCAGCCGCCCTACCGACACCACAACCAGGACATGTGCAGGCTGCTGGCATCGGGCAAGAATCTCATCTCCATCAACGGGCATGTCTTTCCGGCCTATCACGGTTCCGCCTATGCCGCCGCGTTCGAGCAGGCCTGCCGGCAGGGGAATGCCACCCTGTTCGGCACCGGGCTCAATCCGGGCTTTGTAGCAGAAAAGATTGCCAGTGCGGCCACCGGCATCTGCACGCGGCTTGAATCGATCTCGATCCGGGAGGTCTTCGATGTCAGCGGGGCACCCGATCACGAGTATGTCTTCAATGTCTGCGGCATGGGCTCAGACCCGGAGAGCATTGATTTGAGCACCACAGGCCCGGTGGCGGAACTCATGACCGGGATGTATGCAGAGGTGGTCGCCCTCCTTGCATACCGTTTGGGGATGGAACTCGATCGAGTGGAAACCGACCATCACGTCGTGCCTGCACCGCACGACATCCAGGCACGCTCCGGGTGCGTGCGCAAGGGCCGTGTGGCAGCCACCGAGTGGTGCTGGCATGGCATCATCAACGGGAGGCGCCTCATCACCCTCTCGGTCAACTGGATCATGGGCACCACCCTGCCAGGGTATTCAACCTACGACCACTGGAAGATTTCTCTGCGGGGTCATCCAGGAATCAAGATCACCATGAACCTGGAGGAGCCGGAAAACACGCAGGCACTGACACGGTCTGAGCAGTACGCTGTCGCCGGTTCGGTGATCAACGCCATCCCGGAGGTCTGTGCCGCGCCTGCCGGGATCTACCTTCCGCCGCTCTGTGCACCATATCGCCAGCGCTTCTCATAACGTCTCGGCATGGGGTCTGGCAACGGGGCACCGATTTTACACGACGTGCACGACCGATCGTAGACCGCGGGGATATTCAGTGATTGGCAGGCTACGGGAATAGAAGATCTAGAGTTCGTAGAGTATGTGTGCAAGCTTATCGGCATTGTGGCGAATGAATGACCTTTGCAGTGCATCGCCTCTTCGTTGTGTGTAAATTTTTCTATCTATCAGTTCTTCCCCGATAAACTGTATGCCTGATGCACCGGCCGTATTACCAAGGTTCACCGGGTGTTGATTCTGCTTGTTGTACACATGGAACAGTCCATTATCAGGGATAACAGAATTATATATGACATAATCGATGTTCTTTGGGTGGATGTAGTCGGCGAGTATTTTTTGGTGGTCTACAACAGAGAGATTGTCAGTGTGTCCGTTCATGGTCATTAAATTCGCCACATATATCACCGTGGCGTGAGACTGTAACAGCGCCTCTTTCATGCCTTTCACGAGAAAGTTGGGGATGATGCTGGTGTATAAGTCCCCCGGGTTTATTACGATCTTATCAGCCTCCAGAATGGCTTCTTGAGCGTGGGCGTTTATTTCCACATCCGGGATTAATCCTAACGTGAATGCACGATTGACAAGAGACGATTTATTGATAGCATCCTGCCCAACAATCTGTTCTCCATCATGCATCGTGGCGCACAGAGTCGCCCCGCTGAGAGTAACAGGGATGACGTTGTGGGGTATATTCAGTAATGTTCTGATACTGTCAATGGCTTCTGATATGCTGCCGGTATTTTTTTCCAATGCAGACAGGATGATATTCCCCAGACTGTGCCCGGACAGGAACCCTTCATAAAATCGATACTCGAACAGTTCCTTCAGCACATGATCGGGCTCGGACAATGCGACCAGGCATTGTCTGATATCACCTGGTGGCATAACACGCAATTCCCTTCGCAAGACACCCGTTGAGCCGCCATCGTCAAACATGCCGATGATGGCAGAGATCTCGATGGGGTATGATTTTAACCCGGATAACACGACATAACTACCGGTTCCACCGCCAATAGTTACAAACTTCTGATTCAATCTGGATGTCTCATTCATGTGGTGGCTCATTGTCCGTTTTCTGCGATGACTATCGCAGTATCGTCTTTTCAGGTGCACGCCTTAACACTGCACTGAATCTTATGATTCTCAGGGGATGTCGTCAACAGTGTTTCTCGGGTTTTCTGTTTCAGACCCATGAATATCCCATAGCGTATTGCATAGATCTTTCATGTGGAGAGCAGAGGAGAGCAGAGTGCATGAGCCAGGGACGCTATGTGATACAGGGCGGCTAGCCGTACAGGGGTTGTCATGTCTCAAGAGGGTTGACACAGTTCAGATTGAAGGTTGCCATCTCGTCCCCGGTGAGTAGTATACACAAGTAAGGGGACATGTGCCCTGCACACAATGAATTCCCGTGCAGCATACGGGTAACATCCGGAATTCCGGGAAAACACAGGGACGACACGGAGGAGAACTATGAATATCGACGTATCGAACATCCTCGATCGAATACATCTGGAGGCAGTGGTGACAGGAGTTGTCCACATCGCACTGATCCTCATTGTCGCATGGGTCGCTGCCATTATCCTGAGAAAGCTGATCAACAAGATGAAGACCCATCTGATGGAAAAGAGCCGGTTCGCCAAAGACCTCCCCGAGGAAGCCAACAAGCGTGCCGAGACCCTGACCAGTCTCATCAGGCAGGCCGCGTTCATCGGCCTGTGGGTCATTGTGGCCCTGATCATCCTGAAAGAGCTTGGTATCGAGATCGCACCTATCCTCGCCGGTGCCGGCGTTTTGGGGTTGGCCGTTGGGTTCGGTGCCCAGAACCTGGTCCGGGACGTTATTTCGGGATTCTTTTTCATCCTCGAGGATCAGGTCCGGGTGGGAGACGTTGCCATCGTGAATGGAACGGGCGGTCTCGTGGAGCAGATCAATTTCCGCACCATCGTGCTGCGTGACCTGGCTGGCGTTGTGCACGTGTTTCCCAACGGTACGGTGAGCACCCTGAGCAACATGACCAAGAGCTGGTCCGGGTATGTCTTCGATCTGGGGGTCGCCTACAAGGAGGACACCGATACGGTGGTGAAGATCATCGAACAGGTGGGAAAGGAGATGAAGCGTGATGCGACCTTCGGCCCGCTCATGCTGGATGAACCGGAGATCTTCGGCGTGGACAAGTTCGGCGACTCTGCCGTCGTTATCAAGGGGCGGCTGAAGACGAAGCCCATTCAGCAGTGGACCGTGGGCAGGGAGTTTCTCCGCAGGATCAAGTATGCCTTTGACAAAGGAGGCATCGAGATACCGTTCCCCCACCAGACTGTGTACTTTGGCGAGGCGAGCAAACCCTTCGAGCTCAAGATCCTGGAGGCAGCTCGGAATTCACCCGACCCCGGGCAGTGAGGGCTCTGCAGAGAATCTCAGGTACAGGCTTGAAAGAAGGAGTATGCCATCCTGGCTCAATACTCTCCTGCCGTGGAGTGTTGAGCCGAAAAGGTTTTGCTGTTTGTGCTTTATCATTGAATCCCATCTGGATATGTCTGCTGTATTGAAAGTAAATCAATATGTGAAAATCTTCAAGAACTGTGGAAAGTGAGTGGAGATCCTAAAAAAGTCATTTGTCGTCGCAAATCCCAGCGTGTTATAGTCCAATCTGACAGTATCAATACGATGAAAACCAGGGAACACTTTCTTTAGTGTTTCAAGGATTGCCTCTGTGCATATCCACCTTGAAGTTGAACTCGTAGGTTTTTTCATAGTCGATTTGATACCAAGCCATGTATACAAAGCCAACGCTACGATCCCGATGAGAGTTTTCCGTAGATCGTATGGTGTCTCGGAATATCGCAATATCTCTGAAACAAACCGTTGTGGTTGTTCATTATCCTGCCACTGCGGACGAAGAAGTAAGGGTTTCTTTTGTGGCTTGGCAAAAAGGGTAATGGGCAGGATAACAGTTTTGGGCAGAACAATATTGAGCGTTTTCCCCTCGTTGAGAACTACAGCAATATGATCATACGCATTCTTTGCGATTGCTCTGCCCAATGCGTAGCCATATCCTGGCGTCCTGACGAGAAGCAGGTCGCCAGGCTCTGCCTTTTGTAAGGAAGATGTCACAAGTGCTTCACTGCGAGTCGTATCAATGAAATGTTCGACATTCTCAAACCGATAATACTCCCTTCCTTCTAAATAAAAGCCCATATTGAGTTCCTTTCCCGCCGACTCCTCTGCATACACTATTATTATACCCCGCATCCCGGGAAATTCAATCATGGGACTCCTGTGGGGGAGTGTTCAGGTCATGAGGGTGTCATTGAGAAAAAGAACACCCCCCCACCGTTGCGATGAGGGGGTGTACCGCAGAGGATTCAGTGTCCTATCGGCAGGGTGAGAACAACGGCACCAAAGGGTCCCTGAACCGCGATGTACCCGGAGAGGCACTGGCGGTAGCACGACCCGTCGAGATAGAGATATCTCTGGGTGTTCACCACTACCGGCACGTGCCGTGGCGGTGCAGAATGAGGTCGGGTATGGTGGCGTTTCTGATGGAGTATTTCCCGATGGGCAGCGTGCTTCTTGCCGCGGTCGGCATGATACGACCCAATGCCCTGTTTCTGATGCCGTGGTTTCTGGACAGCACCATGCTTCTTGGCATGATCAGCCTGATACAATCCAACACCCTGTTTCTGCTGGTGCGGTTCACGTGCTTCCACCGGCAAGGCGAAGCTGATGATACATGCAAGGACAAGAACCAGGGTCAAACCGATACGGGTAGAGTTCTTCATCGTCTCCCTCGCTTTCCCCTGTCTCCAGGGACTGTGTTTCATCGTATTCGCTCTCCCGTATACAGGGTTAATGTGGAGAAAATTTGAATACATCATGTGAAGAGTGTGGAGATTCATGACGTCTGCTTTCGTTGTGATGGACCCTGGTTTTTAAAGAAATTGCAAGATTCTGACGAAATGCAGTGTGAATGATGGAATTCATGTAAGGACGCAATGCATGAATGAAAAGAATAAAAGAAACTTTTTCAGGAACCCTCTAAAGCCTTTAAAGATCGAAGCCATATATCAGGATGCCAATGGAAAATATCTGAGGGGGACCGTGAGAAACATCAGCATCAGCGGCATATACATTGAAACTCCATACACCAGGGAAGACGGGGAGATCATGCACATATCCTTGGTCGGGAGTTCTCTGGAGAAGATCATTGGTGTTGAAGGCACGGTTATCCGTTGTGAACCTGGTAAGGGGATGGGCATAGAGTTTACGGATCAGGAGAACAGAGAGATCAAGCAGCTCATCAGAAGTATGAAGAGGCAAGGCGATACGTCACTGCTTGCCGCGAACGAATCGTTTGTTGATACCGAGTAAGTGTTGATCGGGATCAGTTCCCAGACTATTCTGAAGGCATGAATCAAAAACACCTCCCAACATGCCAGGGGCTTCCCACACAAGTAATGAAGGTTATTATATGGCTGTAGGTATTGCTGAGAGTTGAGACCGGACCCGTATATCATCCTGAAGTATGAGGTGTGGTGCAGAACACATGCACCAGTAGATCCTGGAGGGGATGTATGTTGAATGTCATCTATCTCTATCTCCTGACCATACCGGTCTTTTTCGTGATCGATGTGATCTGGATCGGGTTTGTGGCAAGAGGGTTTTACCGCAGCAACCTGGGCCATCTGCTCAGGCCGGATGTGAACTGGGGAGCTGCTCTAATTTTTTATCTGCTGTACATTGCCGGGATCCTCATCTTTGCGACCATGCCGGCCCTGGAGAGAAATTCCCTGTGCCGTGCAATGGTTCTGGGTGGGCTGTTCGGGTTCTTCGCGTATGCCACCTACGATCTGACCAATCTGGCCACGATCAAGGACTGGCCCGTAAAGGTTGTTGTCGTGGATATCATGTGGGGCATCGTGCTCACTGCCGCTGTTGCGTCAGGGAGCTTTCTCATTGGCCGGTGGCTCATGCCCTGAGGTAGATATCTATGAGACGGGTCTGGCGTGATGATGAACATCTGGACAACCTTGTCCCACCGGCGGGGTTTTTCCTGCAGCATGGGATGAACCATGAAATGAACTCACGGGTGTGAATGCTGTTTTCATGCACCGTCTGAGCACCCGTCGAGTACTTCCACCAGTGAGGTGACACAATGGAATTGGTGCATACCATTCTGGCTGCGGCTCTTGTGTTGTTTCTCTACATGACTGCATTGTTTCTGGTGGCCCTGAAACGGAAGGACAACAGTATTGCCGATGTGGCCTGGGGGCCGGGATTTATACTCGTAACCTGGACCACGCTCGCCCTGGACGGATCCTTCTCCCTGCGGCAGCTGATCGTCGGTGTACTGGTGCTGATCTGGGGGCTCAGGCTCTCTGTGAGGATTTATCTGCGGAACAGGGGCAAAGGGGAAGACCCGAGATACCGTACGTGGCGGAAAAAATGGGGCAAGTCTTTTGTACTCAGGAGTTATCTCCAGGTCTTCCTTTTGCAGGGGGGCATCCTTCTACTGAACGTTGCTCCTGTTCTCGTCATCAACACCTTTGATGAGGGAGCTCTCGGAGTGCTGGATTACCTGGGTGTCCTGGTGTGGCTGCTGGGATTTGGTTTCGAATCTGTTGCGGACAGGCAGTTGGACCAGTTCATCAAGGACCCCGGCAATCGGGGAAAGATCATGGATCAGGGTCTCTGGAGATATTCCAGACACCCGAACTATTTCGGCGAAGTCACTCTGTGGTGGGGCATATACATCCTGGCTGTGTCGGTCCCCTGGGGATGGCTGTCCATTATCGGCCCCTTGACCATCACGTATATCATCCTGTTTGTATCCGGCATTCCCATGACGGAAAGACTCATGGAGGACAAACCGGCCTTCGCTGATTATAAAAAACGGACAAGTGCCTTTATTCCCTGGTTTCCCGGAAAGGATAAATCAACGCAAGAATAGTCCATTCATTCCAAAAGCCGTAGTGTGGGATGGCATCGATGTCAAAGCGCACTCAAGAAAACCGGTGGTCCTGTGCATGGGTCCGACTTGACAGGAAACAGCCATGCATGCAGCCCTTTTTTTCTGGGCCAGCAGGGGACCTCCTGTGTGATGACTACTTTGATTTCTTGCCTGTCCCCCAGATGGGATCGTTGCCGAACCGTTCGAACCACAACTCTTCCGCCGAGAGATGATTTCTCACTTCATCTTTTGAAAAAGAAAATTTGTAGTGATCGCAGTATGCACGAATAACTTCATAAGCGGCGATGATCTTTCTCGTCATTTCAATGCACTGATCGCTCTGTTCACCGCACCTGTCCGGGTGCCACCGGTTGAGAAGTTTTCGGTACTGTACCTTGATTTCTTTCATGGTCGCCCGTTCCGGCAATTCAAGTACATCTCTTGCTTCAGTAATCTTTTGATAGGGATTCATCTAACAACCCGGGGACAATTTTTTCTGTGCACGGATGACTACGAACGACCCGTCTCCATACCCGATACTGACATGTTCCCGCTCTGTAATGTCTGCAAGATTCTTGAAAATTGTCTGACGGAAATCGAAATCATGAAAGCCGGTCTGTTCCATTGTCTCGACGACTTCCTCCACTGAATAGAATGTGGCATTTTTGTAAAAGACGCTCGAATCCTTCATCCGCAGGTATTCCTGCCCGATTGGGCTATTTCGATCGACAAACCCGATGATGAGATATCCCCCATCAGACAACACGCGATGTGCTTCTGCAAACGCCTCGTTCAGATCATCAACGAAGCAGATGGTCGTAACCATGAGAACATATTCCAACGCAGAGTCCCTGATGGGGAGGTGTTCCGCAATGCCGCCTACCACCTTGATCCCTCGCTTTTTCGCGAGTTCACTCATCCGTATCGAGGGCTCCACTCCAATTCTCACCCCCAGGGGTGCGGCAAACCTCCCTGAACCGACACCAACTTCAACTCCCCGGATGGCTTCCGGAAAGAGCGATTTCACCGCCTGTACTTCAGATTCGTACACCGAGCGGTTTTCTTCAAACCACGTTTCATATTCTTGAGTATGTTCTTGAAAGGGAGCGATTCTCGGCATGCCATCAGTATTGTAGATTCAGGGTCCTCGAATTACAACACCAAAATGGGTAGAGGCTTTCCCACTTCGATGTGAAACACATTTCCACGTGACCCGTCGAGAACAGGGTCTTCATTATATCCAGGAATCCCTGGATCAAGACAAGAATCACCCACTGGAAATAGGCCATGATCTTAACTGCCTCGACGACTTCCTGGAAGTTTTCACGATATGAGCTTGAAAATCATCCTGGAGGAACTATCTATATAGGGAGAAAGGGGGGATGTAGTTATGAAAATCAGTGCACGGAACATGCTGAAAGGCAAGGTGTCGAAGCTTACGCACGGAGCGGTCAACACCGAAGTTGTCCTTGACCTTCCCGGCGGATCACAGGTCGTTTCGATTATCTCGAAAGAATCTGCTGAGAAACTCGGTCTTGAAAAGAACAAGGAGATCTATGCAGTGATCAAGGCCTCCAATGTAATGATAGCAGTCGATTAGAACCACGGCACCCTTCACGGGATCACGGATCTACTCTGCCTACAGGCTGGAAATGGAACGCAGCCGTGATGTGATCTCGATCAGCGATTCCACTGTGACATCTATATCCTGATCTGTTGTCTCTCTTCCCAGAGAAAAACGGACTGTGCTCTGGGCCTCCTGAGGAGCGAGGCCCATGGCCAGGAGCACGTGAGAGGGCGATGCAGAAGCGGTGGAGCACGCAGACCCCGACGAGGCGCAGATTTCACTGAGATCCAGGTGCAGCAGAATCGATTCGCCATCCACACCCGGGAAACACATGTTCGATGTATTGGGCAGGCGGTGTGCACCCTTCCCGTTGATCTTCACTCCATCGATGTGGTTCGCGATCTCTGTCTCGAGCCTGTTCCGCAGGGCTGCGATCCGGGTAGAATCGGCTTCCATGGTTTGCAGGGCAAGGCTCGCTGCGGTGCTGAACCCGACAATGGAGGGAACATTCTCCGTTCCTGCCCTGAGCCCGTACTCCTGGGAACCGCCGGTCACGAGGGGATGCAGAGGTGTCCCGTTCCTGATGTAGAGTGCGCCGATCCCCTTGGGTCCATAGACCTTGTGGGCAGACAGGGACACCATGTCGGCCTTCATCTCCGTGACAGAGATGTGGATCTTTCCCAGGGACTGAACCGCATCCGTGTGGAATACGATTCCCCGGTCACGTGCAAGGGAGCCGATCTCTTCGATCGGCTGAATCACCCCGGTCTCGTTGTTTGCGTGCATGATGCTGATGAGGATGGTCTCCGGGGAGATCGCCTGTTCAACATCTCTGGGATAAACCCTGCATTGAGAATCCACCGGGAGGTAGGACACCCGGTATCCGATCATCTCCAGGTCCTGGCAGGTCTTCAGCACAGCGTGGTGCTCGATCGATGAGGTAATGATGTGCCGGCCGTTTCCCTTTAACGCTCTGGCCGCACCCCTGATCGCCGTGTTGTCAGATTCAGTGCCCCCGCTGGTAAATACGATTTCTTCAGGCTCTGCTCCGATACGCCAGGCGATCTCGGCCCGTGATTTTTCCAGGACGGCCTTTGCCTCGCGCGCGATGCGATAATAACTCGAGGCATTTCCGAACAGGGTTTTCTGGAGGACTGACATGACATCGATGACCTCAGCGCGGATGGGAGTTGTAGCGTTGTGATCAAGATATATCATCGTCGTCGTGTTCTGCCTCGGCCATCATCCGTTTCAGCAGGTAGTCCTGAATCGCGGTGTGTATGGCCGACATGCCCAGCAGCGAGCAGTGTTTCTTGTGCTCGGGTATTCCGCCCAGGGCCGTGATCACATCATCGTCGGTGAGTTCGCGCACGTCTTCCAGGGATTTTCCCTTTGCCAGTTCCGTGGCCATGCTGCTGGTGGCAATGGCGCCGGGACAGCCGAAGGATTTGAACTTGATATCCGTGATGATGTCGTCTTCCACCCTGATCCAGAGTTTCATCTGATCACCGCAGGACGAGTCCTCCACCAGGGCAAACCCGACTGCTTCCCCGTTTTCCATCTCTCCCACGTTTCGTGGATTCACGAAATGATCGAGGACGATATCATTGTAGAAGAGAACAGGGCCCGATGGTTCTTCACCATCGCTCTGCTTGTAGAGATCTTTCCAGTCCTTCATTCCGAATCCCTGCCGCACCGTCCACCACCGCAGGGCGGGGTGTCACAGCGTTCCTCCCTGCCGCAGCAGGTTTTTCCATGCTCTCGAGACGTGCTGGCAGGTGCAGCCGTGACCGACATGCGCTTGGTCAGACTTCTGCTGCCACACTGAGGGCACACAAGGCCCTTGCCTGATTCTCCCACAGGGCAGAGCATCTCGGACACCTGTGAACAGGATGTGCAGAAAAACTCGTAGATCGGCATGATCCACTCCTTCGATGAAGATTTCCTGTTCATAGGACAAAACAGGCGATTGTGCAAGACACCCTCTTGGATATGTCTTCCTGTGAGGGAAAGAAAAAGCATGAAAATTGTCGAGGATGTCACGTATCATCTGGGAAATCGACTCTGGCCACTATTTTTCGGTACTAGGCATACTGCATGCCGGCATGATACAAGGGAAACTGATTGGTGCATGTACGTTCTTACGTGAGGAGGGAGTATGGCCAAAAGAATTCTCAGGACCAAACTGTGTGATCTGCTGGGGATCGAGTACCCCATCGTGTGTGCGGGGATGGGTCCGGTGCTCATAGGCGAGCAGGCCGGATCGCCGGTGGAACTGGTTGTCGCGGTATCCGAGGCAGGGGGGCTGGGTGTGCTGGGCGGCAGTGGCTTCACGGTGGATGAGCTCCGCCAGGCAATTCGAGAGATACGTTCACGCACGGACAAACCTTTCGGCGTGGATCTCCTGCTGCCAAAAAGCATGGTACAGAGTGAAGCCCCCGATTACGGGGAGATCACCGAGGTTCCGATGAGTGCTGCCTTGCAGACGCTGCCTACTCCCTACCGGGAGTGGCTTGCAAAGATCAAGGAGGAGCTTGGCCTCCCGGATGTCGAGATACAGATAAAGCTCAACACGACTACCCTGCGGCCACACGAGGCTGTGAAGGTGTGCATCGAGGAGAAGGTGCCGCTGTTCTGTGCAGGCCTGGGCAATCCTGGGTTTATGGTTGAAGAGGCACACAAAAACGGGATCAAGGTCCTGGGGATCACAGGAAATGTGAAGAATGCCCGCAGGATGAGGGAATCGGGCGTCGATATCCTGGTAGCCCAGGGATATGAAGGAGGGGGACACACGGGCAGGATTGGGACGTTTGCCCTGCTGCCGGGGGTTTTGGATATCGTGGACCAGATCCCGGTGCTTGCCGCCGGCGGGATCGGAGACGGACGGGGGCTCGCTGCAGCCCTTGTCATGGGCTGTGCCGGTATCTGGGTGGGAACCAGGTTCCTCGCCACGCATGAAGGCGGTGCGCTGGACGTGAACAAGCAGAAGATCATTGCAGCCAGCGATGAAGACACACGGGTGAGTACCGCCATCACGGGGAAGACATCGCGAGCGACCTACAGCAGCTTCCACGACCTCTGGAATTCATCAGGGCTCGATCCGCTTCCGTTTCCCACACAGGTTCTTGTCTCTTCCATGCTCTTCGCGAGTTTTGTCGAGGCCCACAAGGATGAATACATGAGCGGATTCGCAGGGCAGGTCTCCGGTATCATTCATGAGATCAAATCAGCCCGTGAGGTGGTGGAGGACATGGTGGAGGAAGCTGCGGACATCCTCACACGGAGACTGCCTGAGAACGTCCAGGTTCAGTAGGATATCAGGGTAGAGGCCTTCGCTGCACGATAGGAAAAAGAGCAGACGCTGACCCCGTTTCTCCGGATACAAAAAACCAGCTCCGATCAGACAGGAGCGATACGCCGCATCAGACCGGAGCTGGTTTGATGTTAGGGTAACTTCCCCTCAGCAAAGAGCTGCCTGAGCCCTCTCTTGTCGAACTTGCCCACGCTGGTCTTGGGGAGTTCCTTCAGGAACACGATCTTTTTTGGTATCCAGTAGGAAGCCTTCACCTTGTCTTTGAGAAACTCCGTTAATTCGTCTTCGGTCATTTCCTGGCCGGAGGAGGGGACAACGCAGGCCATGGGCACTTCCTGCCACTTGGGATCAGGAATTCCGATCACGGCCGCCTCCATGACCTTGGGGTGCGACATGATGGTGTTTTCGAGATCGACCGACGAGATCCACTCACCACCGCTTTTCACCAGGTCTTTAGTGCGGTCGACGAGCCTGATGTAGCCCTCTTCATCGATGGTGCCCACATCACCGGTGTGCAGCCAGCCTCCTTCGAAGGCGGCCTTTGAACGTTCGGGATCGTGATAATACTCGTCAGCGATCCATGGTCCCCTCAGCCAGATCTCGCCCCACTCCTTGCCGTCCATCTTCACGTCTTCGCCCTTGTCATTCACGATTCGCATGTCGAGGCCGATTGCCAGGATGCCTGCGCTGGAGCGCACATCGTAAATCTTGTCCAGGGGGAAGTCTGCCATGTAGCTCTTTTCCAGGGCTGCAGACGCTAACGGCGATGTCTCGGTTGACCCGTAGGCCTGCCTGATGGGGAAATTGTATTTCTCATTCAGACCTTCCATGAGGTATCTCGGGCAGGCCGAACCGCCGCTGGCGATGAGCCTCAGGGATGAGAAATCGTGCCAGCCGCCTTTTTCCAGGTAATCGTAGAGCATCAGCCAGATGGTCGGCACGCCACAGGTCACGGTAACCTTTTCGTCCGCGATCGCCCTGCAGATCTTTTCCATGTTCAGGGTTTCCCTGCCCGGGAGAATCTGCTTGAGGCCTATGCCGACAGAGAGAAACGGCATTCCCCAGGCATTGGCGTGGAACATGGGGACAATGTGAAGGGCGCAATCCTGTTCGTAGGTTCCGAAGGTCGCTGCGCCTGCATAGCTGTGCAACACGATGCTCCTGTGGGTGTAGACGACACCTTTGGGGTCGCCGGTGGTTGCCGATGTGTAGCACATCAGTGCCGGGCTTTTTTCATCCAGGTCATCCGGAAAATCGTATTCCTCGGGGAACTTGGCAATGAGGTCATCGTAGAGGTGGACTTGGGAAAGGCTCGTCTGCGGCATGTTCCCGCTTTGAGAGAGGACAACGAAGTGCTTGACTGTTTTGAGCTGGTCTTTCAGACCCTCAAGGAACAGCAGCAGGTCTTCATCCACGAAGACCACCTTGTCTTCCGCGTGGTTCAGGATATATGCCAGGTGGTGCTGGGGCAGGCGGAAATTTGCCGTGTGCAGGACAGCACCCGTGCACGGCACTCCGAAATACAGCTCGAGGTGGCGGTGGGTGTTCAGAGCAAGGCTGGCAACCCGGTCGCCGCGCTTGACCCCCAGGGATTCCAGCGCATGGGCAAGCTGGCAGACACGCTTGTAATAGTCTCCATACGTGTACCGGAAGACCGTGTCGGGATAGATCGAGACAATCTCTTTCTTGGGGAAAAATTTGGCCGCCCGTACGAGAAAACTCCTGAGTAACAAAGGATAATCCATCATGGCTACTTCCTCCCTTTCATCAGATGTTGTGAGTCATAACAAATTCGAGTGATATACAAGAATACTATGCACCATGGATAAGTCAAGGTTTTTCACTATCTTGGTGGGAACCACGATTCCTCCGAAGATAGTGCACTACAGCTTTCCTCGAAAGAATTATTTTTGTTTGATTCTCGCTGAGATGATGTAGTAAGAACATGAACTTGTTTGTATTTCCAGTATGATTCAAACAACAGGAGGTGTGAGGGATGAGATACCTGTACAACAAGAATGTCATTGTTACCGGTGCAGGGAGCGGAATCGGCAGGCTGATGGCAATCAATTTCGCCAAGCACAAGGCGAACCTGGTGCTGGTCGATATCAACCAGGGCAGCCTTGACGCTGTCGAAAAGGAAGTGCAGGAATTCGGTGTCAAGACCGGTACCTATGCCTGTGATATTTCGAAACGGACAGAGGTGGCAAAGACATTCAAGGCCATCCGGAAGGGCTTCCCGCAGATCGATGTCCTGGTGAACAATGCGGGGATCGTCATTGGAAAATCGTTTGTCGATCTGACCCTGGATGAAATGCACCGAACCCTGGACGTGAATTTCTGGGGTCACGTGTATTTCACCAAGGAATTCCTGCCGGATATGATCAAGCGCAACGACGGGCATCTCGTGAATATCGCCTCATCGGGTGGCCTGCTCGGCATGACCCAGATGTCCGACTATGCTGCCAGCAAATTTGCGGAAGTCGGGTTCTCGGAGTCCATCAGGCGCGAGCTGTACCAGGCCGGGGCGAAGGACGTGAAGGTTACTGTGGTGTGTCCCTACACCATCAGTACCGGCATGTTCGAGGGGTTCAAACCGTTGCTTTTCAACCCTGTCCTCAAGCCCGAATATGTGGCGGAAAAGGTTGTCGAGGCTGTCTTGAAAGACAAGCCGTATGTCTACCTGCCGTACCTGGGTGTGAAGGGTATGCTGGTGCTGAAGCTCCTTCCCACGTCATTTCTGGACTGGTCATTGCGCCTGGTGGGCGGATCGAGGGCCATGAACAATTTCGTCGGCCGCAGGAAGTAATCCGTTTCAGCACCTGAACTCGAACCACAGCCTGATCACACCGCCACCCCCCTGATGTTGGGTGGGGGGTGGCGGTTCTTCTGAAGGACGTACCCGGTACGCCGGGTGTCAGCTCTTGCGAGAAGGGCGTAACACTCTAATATGTTGTTGGAATTCTCCTCCTCACCTCGGTAAATCGGTTGAGAGCGTCCACGTAGTTCATCATCTGGGCCAGATCACCCTCGAAACGGAGCAGACCGTTCATGACCGCTGTTTCGACAGTGAGCTTCGCTGTGTTGATCTTCATGAAGGTGTCGTACGTTGCAACGGTGGTGAAAAGCGGTGTTAACTCACCAAGTTCACTGATATCACCCACAACGGTCTTCACCAGAGTGCCGTTCTGAAAGCGCCAGTAGAGAAACCTGGTTGCGCCGTCAGGACATTTCTCGATAACGTTGTTGAGCTCGATGGTCATGTCTCCTGCAAGCCTGGCGAATTCAGGGTCATTATTGACAGCATCCTGGCAGAGATCCTGCCATGTCGACGAAAGGTATGCGACGGCTTCCCTCGCCTCCTTCTTCTCAGCACGTCGTTGCTCCCTGAGCGTTCTTCTCAGGTCCTCTGTCGAGGGAGCATCGATTTCTCTGGTCTTCTTGGAAATGACAACCCCGTAGAATTCCCGTGCAGCATCCATGGAGACGTATTCATCCAGAACATCCTCCAGAACGGCCTGGGGATCACGATCGAGAGGGTCTCCCCATCCCCCCCCTCCTCCGAGATCTGCCCGGAGCGTATCCTCTGCTGAGAGGGGAATCTCGAATGCTGTTGTGGAAACATCGATCTCGTTCGGCTGACCGACACGGAGGACAACCTTGTTGGCGGAACCATCCATCCCTCCGTTGAAGCCCCGCATGGGGTATTTTGTCCCGATCACATAGGTGTGGGCAAAAAACGGGGATCGTGCCTTCAGGATCATCCGGGTACCGAGGCCACCCCGCCATTTCCCCGGGCCACCCGAATCGGGAATGAATTCCCGGCTCAGGGTTTGTACAGGATACTGCATGTCATGGAGTTCGCCCGTTGATTGTGTCATGGCACCGAAGAAGGGAGGGAGAGATCCCCATCCGTCAACCCCGTATGCTGCGTTACACCATCCGGCAGACATGGTGACGTTCTGGTCTACATAGAACTCATTGGTATACGGATTGATGCCATAGGTGACAACCGGCATGCCCAGCTTGATGTTCTGGATATAGGCCTTTTCCGGTATGGCTTTCTCCAGGGCGACTGCAACGGCCTCGCCGATTTCTCCTCCTGCATGGAGCGTACAGGCAGTGCAGGGGGCTGGGGGATTCGGGTTCACGACACTGCCCCGGGGAAGGACAATGTCCACCGGGGCGAAGAGGCCTTCATTTCTGGGGATGGTATCATCGATCATACTCGAGAGGGTCAGAAAAACATACGAGTAGGAATTCGGAATGGAGCTGTTGATGAACCCCGGGGTCTGTGGATCGCTCCCCGTGTAGTCGATCTTCAGGGAATCTCCTGAAACGGTCACGGTGACCCGTACGGTGATGTCCTGTACTCCCTGGCAATCGTGCTCCAGATACGCCTCTCCTGTGTAGACACCGTCAGGCCAGGAGCTGATTTCTGCTCTGAAGCGTTTTTCAGTGTACTCGATGATGTAGTCCATACACTCCCGGACAGTTTTCACCCCGTATTTTTTCAGCATCTCCAGCAGGCGGCGTTCTCCAACCCTGATGGATCCCATCATCGCCTTCAGATCACCGAGAAAAGTGGGTTCCCTGTTGTTTATCTGGAGCATTTTGATGATATCGTTCCTCACCTTCCCCTTTTCGGCGATTTTAATGGGCGGAAGGCGAAGGCCCTCCTGCCAGATGTCTGTAGCACCTGGATTATACCCTCCGGGGATGGTTCCCCCGGTATCCCCCTGGTGTGCACGGGTAACGGGAAAGAACACGAGCTTGCCCTCGAAGAAAACCGGGGTCATGAGGGTCCAGTCAGGTATGTGTGAGCCTCCATGGTATGGATCATTGAGGACGATGATGTCCCCGGGGTAGAGATCGTCCCTGAATTCTTCAAGCGCTGCCATGACAGAAAACTTGCAGGCACCCATATGGATGGGGAGTGCATCTGAAAGTGCGATCATCCTGCCCGTATCGTCGAATATCGATGTGGAGAAATCATGGGATTCACTGAATGTCGGGGTGGTTGCCGTACGGATCATGGTGTCACACATTTCGTTGGCCGTTGTGGCAAGTCCGCACCGGATAATTTCAGCAGTTATGATATCTGTTTCGTTCATGACGTTATCCTCGCCTTATTCTTTAATCGAGCTCGATGATGTAACAGTCGTGCTCGGTCAGCTGAGCTTTCATGTTCGGGTACACCACGATGGTTGTTGCAGGCTCCTCTATGATGCAGGGACCTGCCATGACATTTCCACACCTGAGAAGCTGCCCATCGTAGATCGGGGTGTTCACCGGACCTGCTTTCTCGTCAAAGAACACGTGTCTGTGACTTTTTAGGGCGTGCGAGGGATTAGTATCTCCTGGGTTCAGGAGGATCAAGGGAGGCTTCTTCGTCGTAATCACTGCCTGCAGTCTGAGATTCATGAAGAACGCCGTATCCCCTCGATTGGAAAAGGTATGGAGCTGTTCATGCGCTGCATGGAATGCCTCTATCGCCTCATTGATATCTGCATCGGTGACCTTTGAATTGCGGGAGAGGAGAGGGACCGTGATCTCGTGGGTCTCTCCTTTGTAGTGCATGTCAATGGATGTGAGGGGTATGACTTCCCCGGTCAGCGCAGGGCTAGATCTGTGCGATTCCGGAAAATCGGTATCGACTTCCGATTTCATGGATGCGAAAAGCGAGTTGATGGTGTCCAGATCGTATGATTCTGAGTTCGAGATGTATGTCCTCATCTTGTTGATGACGATGTTTGAGCTGAGCATTCCCCGAGCAGAGAATGCCGTGGCAACTCTGGGGACGATGACTTTTCGGATTCCGAGTTCCCGAGCCTGAAGCCCTGCATGTACGGCACCGTTTCCTCCAAAGGCGACAAGTGCAAAGTCTCGTGGATCGTGACCGCGCTGGATGGAAACGAAGCGTATCCCGTTCGCCATGTTATTGTTCACGATACGGAAGATTCCCATCGCAGCATCCACTGGACTGATACCGAGGGGATCAGCAATCTTCTCACGAATGACATGTTCTGATGCCTTTGGGTCGAGTTGCATTTCGCCGCCCAGGAAGTACTCGGGATCGAGGTAGCCCAGGACAATATTGGCATCAGTCACAGTAGGCTGTGTCCCTCCTTTTCCATAACACGCAGGACCGGGATCTGCGCCGGCACTCTGAGGTCCCACCTGGAGGGCGCCTCCCGAGTCTATCCAGGCGATGCTTCCGCCCCCTGCACCGATGGTGTGAATATCGAGCATAGGGACTGCAACACGGTACCGACTGAACCAGTAATTCGTAGAAACCGACGGCTTCCCGTCTCTGATCAGGGACACGTCGTAACTTGTACCCCCCATGTCCACCGTGATGAGATTGTGTTCCCCCATTGCCCCGCTGATGAGCTGTGAGCATGCAACGACTCCTCCGGCAGGGCCCGAGAGCAGGCTGTTGACCGAGTATTTCCCTGCATACCCGGCATTCATGATCCCACCTCCGGAAAGCATGACGAAGAAATCTCTGAGAAAGCCCTTTTCTCTGAGATCATGTTCGAGATTCGTGAGATATCGCGTGAGTCTGGGTGAGGTATAGGCGTTTACGAGGGTGGTGCTCACCCGCTCGAACTCGCGAATCTGAGGGAGGACTTCATGGGAGAGAGATACCGATACCTCTGGGTACTCCTCGGAGATGATCTCACCGATCCTCTTCTCGTGGATCGGATTCAGAAACCCGAAGTAGAGGCACACAGCTATGGATTCGATCCCCGAGGTTCTGAATGTTTCAACGGCATCCCGTACGTCTGCTTCATCCAGGGGAACCTGAACCCTCCCCTCGCGATCGATGCGCTCATTCACGGTAAGGCGATAGCGTCGTTTTGCAATAGGCACAGGCGGGCCATAGTGCGGATCGAATATGCGCTCCTTATGGCCCCGTCGTATCTCGATGTCGTCACGAAAGCCTTTTGTTGCAATGAGGCCTGTCTTTGCACCATTGAACTCGAGCATCGTGTTCGTGGCAATGGTGGTTCCATGGATAACGAGGTCTGTCTCTGAGAGCAGGCCATGCAGAGAATGGCCTTTCTGTGATGCGATCCGTTCAAGCCCGGTGAGTACTCCTGATGCCTCGTTTCCTGGCGTAGTCGGTGTCTTCATGACCTGCACCACGTTGTCATCGCCGATACAGACGAGGTCGGTAAAGGTGCCCCCCACATCGATTCCGATTTTATATCCCATCATTCCCCTCCTCTGATTCATGTAAAAGATCTTCCTGTGAACCTTCCTGAGGTTGAACGAAAAGGTCATTCAGGAATCCGATGAGTAGACGCTCGCGGAGAGAGGGGGGGAGAACGTTGAGAATCTCGTTGATTTCCGCCATGCGTGATGGCATGCGATCCCCCTCAACTCCCACAAGGGACATCATCTGGGAGATGTCCTGATCGCTCAGATCGTCAGCACCTCCCCCCGTGATGAGTGATTGAATCTCTGATGCGAGCTTGGTGGTCTCCAGTGATTTCGCGTTTTCCACAGAAATCTTCAGGTCCTGAAGAAACTCTTCTGCCAGGTCTGCATTCGATTCGTTGATGGAGATGTGGATGTTTTTCCTGGAGTTCTCAAAGGTGAGCTGGGGCTGTATGTACCAGCCCCGTACCTTCATTTCATCGATAATGTGGAACACGTCTATGGCGTCCGAGGTGAAGGAGAACATGCAGAGGTCCGGACGTGCCATGAGCCGGAGCCCTTCGATTCTTTCTATTCCCTGAATGATTCTTTGGGTCGCATCTCTCGTGCGTTGAGCGATCTCCAGGTAGCCCTCGTCGCCGAGAAATTTTACCACAGCCCACGCAGCTGCCAGGGGCCCCCCGGTTTTGCTGCTCTGAACCGCTGAGTTGATCACGGAGTACCCGGGCCACCGTGCACATGCGAAGAACTGGAACCTGCGAAGGTCCTTTGTCCGATAGAGGACGATGGAGGCATTTTTCGGCGTATACCCATACTTGTGGAAATCCATGGAGATTGACGTGACCCCCGGGACAGTAAAATCGAAATCCGGGAAGATCTGTCCGAGCCTCCTGTAGTACGGGAGCATGAATCCACCCACGCAGGCATCGACGTGGAAGAGTACGCCGTGGTCGATGGCGATTTGCCCCAGCTCAGGGATGGGATCAACAACTCCGTGTGCATATGAGGGAGCAGACCCCACAATGAGGATGGTCTGGTCTGTAATGGCATCTTTCATCTGTGACGCATCAGCCCTGAAGGATTTCTCGTCAACAGGAACGCGTACAGGAGTAATGTCAAAATACTCGGCCGCCTTATAGAACGCTGCATGGGCGGTCATGGGAAGCACCATTTCGGGCTGCGTGATGGTTGGGTGTTTGGCGCGACAGAAATCTCGAGCTGTTTTCACCGCCAGAAGGATGCTCTCGGTCCCTCCGCTGGTGAAGGTGCCCACCACCTTGTCGTCACCCCCCAAGTGGGAGGCCGCCATTCCCATCAGGTCCTTTTCGATTCTCATGAGACTCTGGAAGATTGTTGGGTCGAGCGCGTTTTCGGTGAGAAACATGGTGTAGGCTTTCTTCCCGAGTTCCTCTGTCTTGAGGCCTGGATTGTAGATGTAGCCCATGGTCCGTCCGCTTCGCCAGTCTATATCATCTTTCTTGAACGCTTCGAGCTGTCTCATGAGTTCATCTTCGGAGTATCCCCTGCTTGGTATTTTTACCATATCCCCCTCCTGACTGACTGAACAGGCATACCTGATCTCATGCGAGGAGACGAGCTGGTATTCTCTGGCGTGAGAATACATCCATGATCGTCTCGCGCTCCTGAACAATGTCGGAAGTCGTCCCGTTCACCAGGACTGATGCCGGTCTCGGGATGCTGTTGAACTGATTCGCTGCAACGAGATTGTATGCTCCCACATCCAGGAACACGAGCAGGTCTCCTCTTTCCATTCTGGGGAGCCTTCTCCGTGGCTGGATGATGTCCCCGGAGCAGTTGGGACCGACGATGTCCACGAGTTCTTCTGCCCTGTTTCGGGCCCGGGTTCCCACCAGGAGGTGGTAACTCATGCCGTTGTGACGTTCCACTGATGGGAGGAAGTTGCATGAGGCATCGACATGGACCCATGTGCATACACCAGGGGTGCGCTTGACATTCCCGACCCGGCTGATGAGGACTGTAGTCGGGCCGATCAGGTTTCTCCCGGGTTCGATCCACAGGCGAGGCATCGGAAACCCATGATCCCTACACCCTTGTCTGACTCCTTCCGCAATCTTATTGACATACTCCTCGACAGGGGCCGCGAGCCTAGTGAGATCATGGCTCGAGGGATCGCGTTTTTCCGCGAATCCGCCTCCCAGATCCAGAGTGGAAACGGTGATCCCGGTGTCTTTCTGAAAGCGGCTGCAGACATCCACCATATCGTAGGCATACCCTCTCCAGTGCTCCGGGAGATGAACATCCCGGCCGATGTGTGAATGAATCCCATCAACCGTAACGTGGGCGCACTGTTTCGATGCCAGACCTATCTCAACAGCCTCGGGATACGTGACTCCGAATTTGAGATTGAGGACCTCCAGGGGGAGCTTGATGCCAGGGGCAAAGGTCGAATAGACGTCTTTCAGGCTGTTGAGTTCGCACTTGACCCTGAGGAAGCACGTGGATGATTTTCCGTATTCCGTGCACAACCTCTCGACTGTGGAGAGGTCGTCTATGTGATCGAGCGTGATGGGCATACCAATCTCAACAGCCATGCGGAATGCCTCCTCACCGCGGTCCGAGCCGTTGAGGAGAAAGAGTTTGGGATCTGCACCGGTGATGAAGGTCGCATAGATCTCTCCCGGGCTGAAGCAGTCACCTCCCGCCCCCTCTTCATTCATGATCTTCCGGAAGGCAAACGTGGTGTTGGATTTGATGGCCCACATGACGTTCACTTCATTCTCGGGATAGGCATTCGAAACAGCAGCCTTCACTGTGCGGATATTTTCCCTGAGCTGGCCCTCGGAGGTTACAAAGAGTGGAGTTCCATATCTGTCAGCGAGTTCAGTACAGGACAGGCCTTCAATCATGAAGTAACCGTGTTCATTCACGGTGAAATATCGGCCCAGGGTGTCGACTACCCAGGAAGGGTCTTTTACTTCAATCAGGTCTGATGTGTATGCATCGATGAGTCCCATGACAGTCAACACTGCATCGACATCCCCATCCACGGTCAGCTTCTTCGCGAGGAACAAGGCCACCGGATCGACACTGTGGCTGGCGACTCCGATCCAGTCATCGGTGTTTGTCTTGATGACAGCAGTGCACCCTTCTTTCAGTGAATCGATGACACGACATGCGGAACCGTCAATATGCACCGTCCAGTGAATTCCCTCTATATCGAATCCCACAACGGCTGTGAACCCTGCCGGGACATCGGTTTTCCTGAAGCGAGACGGGATGCTCTCGAAGATGTCCCTGACAATGGATTGGGTATCCATCGGGTATCCTCCTTTCCATCAGGATCTGTTTCATCGAGGACCTTGTCCATTGCTCAGCATGGACAGGACTTTCTGCTGCAGATACTGTCCCAGATTCTGATATTTTTTCTTGCCCCCGCTGATATTGCGGTAGAAACTGAGCCCTTCAACGAGTGCAATGATCAGGTCGGCGTCTTGTTCAGGGTCGGTTTTTGGGATGAGGCCGGATTCCATGTACAGGCCGATTTCTTGGATGAGATATTTCCTGAAGCGGTGATACATCTTCTGGAGCCGCATCTTTACGTTCTGATTTCTCAGGCCGAGGTAATAGCAGGCATAGAACGCACGAGTATCCACAAGACTGATCCAGTCGACCCCGAAGAGTGTCGAGAGGCCTGTCTCCAGCCGTTTTCGCGGGTCTGAGATCTCTTTGAGCTTCTTCAGGAACGTGCGTTCATACGTTTCAAGGATATAATCTACGAGTGCCACGATCATATCCTCCTTGGTGCTGAAATAATGAATGATCAGGCTCGGGTGTATGCCCATTCGAGATGCAATCTTCGCGATTGAAGCGCCTTCGAACCCTTCCTCAATGAGAACCTGCTGAAACGTCTCAAGGATCTCTCGCCTTCGAAGAGGTGCCTTGTCTTTTTTCCTCGCCATGAACCCTCGTTTCATTCAATGAATGTTCAATTAATTAATTCCATGCCTTCAGAAGTCAAGGGGGGCAGATATTTTTTCTGTATTGCAGGGCTCAGGTTGATGTGAAGGTAAACGTGCACAAAGGCAGGCCTCTTTCACAAGGCAGCGACACATGGCTGCAACGTGTGGTATGATGCATCGAAAAACTGATGCCATGATCATCCGGAAAAGAGTGATCATTGGGTGTATGGAATTCTCTTATCGCACGAGAGCATGGAAAGGAGAGTGGATGATGAATCTGGAGAAATCGTATGCCATCGTGGGAGTGGGGTACACCCCCCAGGGAAAGGTGCCGGGCAGGACCTCCTTGAGCTTCCACCTCGAGGCGTGTGCTAATGCCATTGCCGATGCCGGCCTGAAGAAAGAGGACATCGACGGGCTCATCTGCTACCGGCATTTCCCGCCCGCTTCGAATGAAATCGACCTCACCCCGTATCTCGTAGCACAACACCTGGGGATTGAGCCTGCCTACCTGAGTCAGGACGCGAACTGATCCCGCAGCCACCTTCAGCACGCGGTCGGCGTGCTCGATGCGGGATTGTGCACGCACGTTCTCATCTCCTACGGACACAATGCCCTCTCCAGCGACAGCATGATCACCATGCTCATGGAGTTCTCTGCCGATGATGCGGTGTTCGGCCACTTCGGCGCTACCGGGGGATATGCCCTCGCAGCCCGGAGGGCCATGCACGAGTACCATACAGGGCCTGAAACCTGGAAGCACATTGCCGTAGGCCAGCGTGCCTGGGCAAACCTGAATCCACGGGCAATGATGTATGAGAAACCCATGACCTTTGAAGACTACCGTTCCTCCAGGTGGGTTGTTGAACCGCTGCGCCTGCCGGACAACTGCCTCATCACCGACGGGGGGAGAGCCATCATTGTAACGACACTGGAGCGTGCGAGAGACTGCGTGCACCTACCTGCCGCGATCCTGGGGCTCGGTCAGCACAATCCTTCGGTGCAGGTGGCGCAGTCAGGAAAAACAGCAGGGGCAACAGGCGCGAAGCAGGCAGGGGAGATGGCTTTGTCCATGGCAGGAATCACGAGGGACGATGTGGATGCATGCCAGATCTATGA
Source organism: Desulfomonilia bacterium (assembly GCA_049975365.1). GTDB lineage: Bacteria > Desulfobacterota > Desulfomonilia > UBA1062 > UBA1062 > DSBG01. Next base: position 39,370 of record JBNGDS010000020.1, read on the forward strand.
TTGCTTCACCTACACGGTGGAAGTGACCTTGCAGGATTACGGATTTTTTGGCCCGGGAGAGGGTGAGGGCTGGTTCGCGGGAGGGACCATCGGGCCCGGCGGAAGGATGCCGGTGAACACCTCGGGAGGGCAGCTCTCGGAGGCCTACTACATGGGACTGACTCCCCTGAGCGAGGCGGTCATGCAGATCATGGGCAGGTGCGGGGATCGCCAGCTCGGGCCACAGACGGACACGAGGGAGCCGAATATTGTTCTGGTGAGCGACAACGGCGGTATCCTGCAGGCTCACTCATGCTGCATCCTGGGGAGGGTATAGCGATGGCATACGAAAAGCCACTGCCAAGAATCAATTCCGACAACCAGGCCTTCTGGGAAGCGTGCAGAAACCACGAGTTGAGATTCCAGAGATGCACGTTGTGCGGTCATGTCCGCTTCCCGTCTTCCCTGGTGTGTCCGCACTGCCATGGCCGGGCATCGGAGTGGATTGTATCCGCGGGAACCGGAAAGGTCTATACCTATGCGGTGTACCACGTGGCCTACCACCCGGGCTTCCTGGAGGACGTCCCCTATGTGGTGGCCGTCGTGGAGCTTGATGAGGGTCCACGGGTCCTGTCGAACATCGTGGGGTGCGCACCGGGGGAAGTCGTGTGCGGCATGCCCGTCGCTGTTGCGTGGGAGGATGTCACTCCCGAGGTCAGCCTGCCGAAATTCACTCCCGCATCATAACCATCTGTGCACTGGTCATACGGAAACGGCGCAGGAGATCACTCCCCTTCGCTCACGAGTTTTCTTCCCAGATCTTCGGCGGCCTGCATGAGGGAGTCTTTCAACCGGATCTCGCCTGCCTTCATGGCGCTGCCATAGATGATTCCCACGATGTTCGCGCCGACATACCCGTAGGCATCCTGAAAGGTCCGAAGCGCATTGACGCAGCCAGAGTCGAACGGGTCTTCACCGCCAAAGCTCATGGCGATTGCGATCCGCTTGCCCGTGAAGGAATCTTTCGCATAGGTCGTGAAGGCCAGGCAGCGATCCATCCAGATCTTGATCTGTGCGGACATGGTAAACCAGTAGACCGGGCTCGCAATGACCCATGCATCAGCCTCCAGCATTGCCTGATAGATCTGCTGCATGTCGTCATCGATCACGCACCCCTTGCTGTTGGGCCTCTGGCACTTGTAGCACGATGTGCAGAATTCTATGTTCATCCCATGGAGATAGAGTGTCTCCACGGTTGCTCCAGCCGACCTTGCACCCTTGGCGATCTTCTGTGCAAGGATGGCGCTGTTTCCCTTTTTCCGGGGACTCCCCAGGATAACGAGGACCTTCTTCATGGTTTCCATTTCTCGGATCTCCTTCTGATCTCCCATCTGTTCTGAACCGTCTGCACGCTTCATTGAAACCCGTCTGTACCTACTATATTTTCAAGGTGTGAACAATACCTGAAGCAGAGAATGGATGTTCTTCTCGTCGTACTGCCTGAATCAGATGCATCCCAGTCCTCGCGCCTGAGTGCGAATCTGATTGGATTTGATCACCAGAATCCATTCAGAGGTGTAGATTTCCCTGAAAGGGACGATAGGGAATGATAAGGCGAACGAGAGACACACGACGAGAGAGAGGTGTGAATGACACATACATTCCTGCTTTCCGAAGGAACCTGGAGTGCCAGGGGGTTTTTCCTGGATACTGAAGGGGTGAGAAACCCGGTCGAGGGACAGGTGGCCACCACTCACACCGAAGACCAGTGGATACATGAGGGCGCCATGCGGGTGCTCGCGTTTCCCCCCGTAGAGATATCAAACAGGTATGAGATCGTCCCGTTCCAAGAAGGAAGCGACATTACGCAGTGGACATCTCTGAATCCTGCCCTAGGAGAGATCACCGGAACGTTTTCTCTGGTGGATGATTCCATCCTGTCGGTCTACCACTCAGCAGACGGCACCTATACGGGAGCCGAGTATCTCAAGAAGATCACTCCCGATGTGTACCAGAACCGGGGGATGCTCATGTCCTCGGGGAGGAGAATCTCCTCCTGGTCCGTGGAACTCATCAGGACAAAACCCGGAGCGTAAGACCCGGAGGTGATTGTATACCCCTTGATCTTCGCCAGACGTGTCCTTCGTACACGGGCACATTCACAGATGTTGGAGTCATACTTTTGAGGTGTGCCGTCTTTTCTAAAGAGATGCCGTGAATCAACTCCGCTGTGTCTAGGATCCTAAATCAGCGAACGTCGCATACTCCGGAACCCAGTTGACCCGTACCATTCCTGCTGGCGCCCTCTTGTGTTTCGCAACGATGATATCAGCTATGCCCTTGTCTTCTGTATCAAGGTTGTACGCTTCATCGCGGGAGAGAAACACTATGACATCTGCACTCTTTTCGATCGCACCAGCGAATCTGAGATCCGACAACATGGGCACTTTCGAGGTCCGATCATCGATCTCGTCGCTCAATTGGCTGAGGAGGAGAACAGGCACATTGAACTCCACTGCCAGTGTCTTCAATGTTCCGCATGCGTCTTTGATCGAATCATACGTTGTCTCGATCTGGAGAAGCTGGAGGGAATCGATCACAACCAGGCCAAGCTGCACCTTGCCGGCTAATGTAGATACCCGTTTGAAGATGTCCTCCGGGGTCAGGACAGAGGTCATGTCGAGATACAATGGGGCATGCTGGAGATTCCCGGCATGTTCTTTCAATGCATCCCAATCCATCTGGGATAGGGTGTGTAACAAACTGAATTTTGTCACATGAATCTTTGTCATGGACATCAGAAGCCTTTGAAGGAAACCCATGGGCCCAAGCTCAAGAGAAAAATATGCAACGGGTATGTTTGTATTGATGGCAGCATGCCGGGCGATATTCATTGCCAGGCATGTTTTCCCCATGGATGGCCTTCCTGCTAGAATGATCAGGTCTTGAGGCTCCAGGCCGTACATCAGCATGTTGTCGAGATCTTTCAACCCTGTGGACACACTGGTCTCGCTCTCTCCCGTAGCCATCTTCTTCAGATAGTTGTAATAATCACCTAAAAAATCTCCGGCTGCATGCCACGTATCGCTGTGTTCAGGCATACCTGTTCTCCTTTTTGTCATCCACTAAGTCTCGTGTAAAAATTGGGGACGGGTTCTATTTTTACGTATGCCCTGACCAATAAAAAGAATCCATAGGTGCATGAACTGTGTGAGGGAGGTGCATACTGAGATCCATGTACTTTGATGTACATATCCCCACAATCCTTGGAACACCAATACTATCAAAATTCTTTCCTTCAGTCTACTGCACCCCAATTTCTCCTGTTGCGTATGGTGAGATACCACAAAGAGAACTCCCGGGTACCCATTGGGTGCGAGTTCAGAACATCATGTCAGACCTTTGCTATGCTCCGATCCCATAGACTGAATACCATTATTTTGAAAACAAGATCGTCGGAAACCGAATTACCACTGGCATATAATTTAGGGCTTTCTAATTACAATAGATCTTAAAAGAACCTTGAAACCCCAGATGGCTGCGATATCAGCACGATTTCATAATGCTTGAAATTGAAAATCTTGTCACGGAACCTATGCAGATCATGCTCTACTGTTAGGGCGGGTGAAACGCATTCACCTCGCCCCGGTACATTGAGAAATAGTATGTTGTAATACTCGAAATAATGAACCGCCCCTTTTGCTTGCTGCGGGGTAGTTCATCAGTCTTTGCCGTACCCGATATAGATGTAATCGCTTATAAAATACAAGGGGATGGACTCTCCTTCGTTCAGATCTTGTGCATCGGGAGGAATATCTGCATATGGGGTCTTCCACTCATCAGGCGATAACTCCTCCACCCACACGATTTCATATTTTCCCTCTGCCTCGGGTGGGCCATACTTCTTTACCCCATTCGTTGCGTTATAGACAACGATGCATCTGGCCACAGGCCAGCTCGATCTCGTGTAGTAGAGCCACAATGGTTCGTGGCCACCTGTCGTATACTCGTTTTCATTTAGGTTGACCGGCAGCTTCGTACCTCCCTGGGAGGTCTCGCCGTCATACTCATCCACTGTGTAGATCTTGCTTACCGGTACTCCTTCCGACCCGTCAGCCTCGCCCATTTTGTAATATAACCAGATATAATTCCCCCCGGTTCCCTCATTCAGGTCAATATCCAGTAATGTGTACCCGGCTAGCGGAGCTGGTGGCGTACTAGTATGGCCTCCGTCGACGAGATACAGGTCTAATATCGCATCGCCTGTGATGTCAGGGGGCGGACTCTCGTCTTCGTTGCCTCCTCCACTGTCCCCTCCACAACTGATCTGGAGCAGACAAAATGACAAAGCCAAGAACAGCAGTTTCGAGAATGGAAAAGACATTTTCCGCATCGAACATTTCCTCCTCATTGAATATAATTCCTGATTTCTTGATGTTGACTCACAGAAATGTAATTACTTAAATTTCAATATTATTTTATATATACTAAGCTTGTATCAATCCCAGTCAAGACCCCAAGTCAAAGCTTTGTCATAGATCTTACAGTATTTCCCTATCTATCTGTA
>JBNGDS010000021.1:0-43728 GCA_049975365.1 Desulfomonilia bacterium
GAGTTGCCCTTGGCTCGTCTTACCCATTTTTACAGAAAATACAGGACAGGACCCAAATAACACCCGTAGAGGTGTTAAGAAAAAAGAAGAGTTCTACGAAAAGATACTCCATTGGGTAGAGAGTGAGATGACTGAAACACACTATGCAGACTTGATGATGCCCCGCATCATCGCTTCCATTCATTGATGAGCGCATTCACGTCTCTCCCGCCCTTCATTCCTTTCCACGCGTTACGTGTGTACCCGCAGTCCTATTGCACCATACTACTCATCGATTTCCTATCGAAGGAGGAAAAATCGAGATGAAGAACACCGTACCTGCAATGTCTGTCTGCGTGGAAGATCCGGACCCCCTGGGTTCCGAATCAACCGACGAGCCCCCATCGATTTCACCAAACCTCTTCGGAGACCTTTTCCTCGCACCGCACCCTGTCAGAAGGCACCCGTCTGCTGCACGTATACCCGTCAGCCAGCGGTCGCGACAGTTCCTGAGAGAATTTTATCCTCAGGCGAGCGAGGCAGAGTGGTCAAACTGGCATTGGCAGATCCGAAACAGTATCGTGGGTCTCGAACAGGTCCAGCGGATCATCCCTCTGACCAGTGACGAGAAGAGCGCCATCATGCGGCATTCCTCCGGACTGCCCTTGAGGATCACCCCGTACTATGCAAGCCTGATCAGCACGTCTGATCCTTTCCACGCAATCAGGCGATCGATGGTCCCGGTGACAGACGAGTACCGTGTACGTCCGGACGAGCAAGCCGATCCCCTGGGTGAAGAAAACCAGAGCCCTCTATCCGGGCTGGTTCATCGATACCCGGACAGGGTTCTCTTCCTGACAACCGGGTTCTGCTCAGCATACTGCCGGTACTGCACCCGTTCCCGCATGGTGGGGGGCCACGGAAAGTTCCGGGGCAGTATCAAACAGTGGCAGCAGGCCATCAGCTACATCGAACAGACGCCCCAGATTAGAGATGTTCTTCTCTCCGGGGGCGATCCATTGACATTGCCGGACAGCCAACTGGAATATCTCCTCTCCAGCATACGGCGGATACCTCACGTGGAAGTCATTCGCATCGGGACAAAAGTACCCGTTGTCCTTCCTCAGAGAATCACGTCCAAGCTGTTGAGGATTCTCAAAAAATACCATCCCCTGTGGATGAGCATCCATTTCACCCATCCGGACGAGCTGACACCCGAGACAAGCGCCGCATGTACACAGCTCGCAGATGCGGGCATACCGCTGGGCAGCCAGACAGTCCTTCTCAAAGGGATCAACGATGACGTGGAGACACTGAAAAAGCTGTACCACGGGCTCATGAAGATCCGTGTGCGGCCATACTATCTCTACCAGTGCGACCCTATTCTCGGGTCATCCCACTTCAGGACCTCGGTTGAAAAGGGTCTTGAAATGATCGAGGGTCTGCGCGGACACACCTCCGGCTACGCAGTGCCTCACTACGTGATCGACGCACCCGGAGGAGGGGGAAAGATCCCCATCCTGCCCGACTATTTCCAGGGGCGCACCAGCGATGGTGTGATCCTGAGAAATTACGAAGGCAAGCTGTTCAGGTATCCGGAATCATCTGTACAGCATGCGCCTGGTGCATGACATGGTCATTGGGATCACCTATGATCTTCGTGACGACTACCTGAAGGAAGGGTTCAGTTACGAGGAGACAGCAGAGTTTGACCGGGTGGACACCATCGATGGAATTGACCACGCCCTCCGGGCCGCCGGGTATGAGACCGACAGGATCGGGAACATCAAAAACCTTGTGGCGCGGCTTGGTTCAGGTTCCAGGTGGGATCTCGTCTTCAACATCGCGGAGGGGATGTACGGAATCGGGCGGGAATCACAGGTCCCTGCCCTGTTGGATGCCTACCGCATCCCGTACACATTTTCCGATCCACTAGTTCTCTCACTCACGCTCCACAAAGCCATGACCAAGACGATTGTCTCCCATGGAGGAATTCCCACCGCTGATTTCGCTCTTGTGAGCAGCCCTGAAGAGATCGACTCGGTCATGCTCCCGTTTCCCCTCTTCATCAAGCCTGTGGGAGAGGGCACCGGAAAAGGGATCAGCGATGTCTCGAAGGTCAGGTCGAGGGAAGAGCTGTCTCCGGTATGCCTGTCCCTCCTCGGTCAGTTCAGGCAACCCGTACTGGTGGAGAGGTTTCTGCCTGGCCGTGAATTCACAGCAGGGATCGTGGGAACCGGAGATAGCGCATCCGTCATCGGGGTCATGGAGATCCTCTTCAGGGGCAACCCCTCCGGGGACAACATTTATTCCCTGCATAACAAATCCCACTACGAGGAATACATCGAGTATCGGACACCGGATACGGACGCTGTCAGGAAATGTTCCGAGGTTGCGCTCAAGGCATGGAGAATCCTGGGGTGCAGGGACGCAGGCAGGATAGATATCAGGATGGACGAACGGGGTATTCCGAACTTCATCGAGGTGAATCCCCTTGCCGGTCTCAACCCTGTACACTCGGATCTGCCAATCATTTGCAGGCTTCAGGGTATCTCCTTTCAGTGGCTTATCGAGCGCATCGTCGAATCCGCCATGAGGCGTGCAAACGGTGAAGGGTAAGATCGTCATCCTCCATAATCCGGTACCGTCAGACGCGAACAAGGATGAATTCGATGTCATCGTCCAGGCCGGGGAGATATCGAAAGCACTTGACCATCTTGGATATACACCCGCAATCATCCCTTTTGACCTCTCATCACGAGCCTGCATCCGGACGCTGCGGGAGATCGCACCCCTGTGTGTCTTCAATATCGTGGAATCCCTCGAAGGAGACGGACGGCTCATCCACGTAGCGTGCTCCTACCTCGATCACCTCGGGATACCCTATAGCGGCGCTTCGGCCGAAGCCATGTTCCTCACGTCCAACAAGGTGCTCGCCAAGAAATGGATGGGGCTCACCGGCATCCCTACTCCCGAGTGGGTCTGGACCACGGATGAACGCCACCATTCCCCTCCCGTTCCAGCACAATACATCATCAAGACCCTGTGGGAAGAGGCATCGATCGGGCTGGACGAGACCTCCATCGTGGCGGTCGAAGACACCCACACCCTCATGGAGCTCGTTGGAAAACGTTCTTCAGAACTGCATACCCAGTGCTTTGCAGAGCGGTTCATTGACGGAAGGGAATTCAACCTCTCCCTGCTGGCAGACTCGACAGGCCCCGAGGTGCTCCCACCGGCTGAAATCGTCTTTGATTTTCCCGAGCACAAAGCACGGATCGTGGACTACCGTGCAAAGTGGGATGAAGATTCCCCTGAATACAAGGGCACGAAGCGCACCTTCGCGTTTGCCTCTCGTGATGAAGGAATCCTGAAGAACCTCCGGGAGATTGCACGTGCGTGCTGGACATCCTTTGGCCTGAGGGGGTACGCACGGGTGGACTTCCGCCTTGATGCAAATGGTTCTCCCTTTGTGCTCGAGGTGAACGCAAATCCCTGCATTTCACCAGACAGCGGGTTTGTCGCCTCTGCTGCTCAGGCAGGACTGTCCTATCCGGAGATCATCCGCAGAATTCTTGCCGATTCCCTCAGCATGGAGCATCCATCATGAAAAACAGGGTACCGGAGCGGACGATGCACATCACCTTCCGCGATGAAACACGACCAGTCGATGTAGATGATGTGCGCAGGATCGTCGAGTCAACGGGTTTCTTTACTCGAGACGAGGTTGAAGTCGCTCTTGAACTCGTCCAGGAGCGGCTCTCCAAAGGAGCACCGAGCGGGTATCACTTCATTTTCTCAGAGAATCAAGACCATGAAGTCCTGGGATATTCATGTTTCGGCCCCATACCCTGCACCAGAGAGAGTTTTGACCTGTACTGGATCGCGGTGCACAAGGACCACCAGAATCTCGGGCTGGGGAAATACCTGCTGGAGAAAACCGAGCATGCCATTTCACAGATGGGGGGCAGCAGGATCTACATAGAGACTTCGTCACGTGCTCTCTATCTTCCGACCCGGGAATTCTATCTGAAGAACGGCTACCAGGAGGAGGCATGCTTCAAGGATTTCTATTCCCGCGGCGACAACAAGATCGTCTATGTCAAGAAAGTCATCCCTGCTTCATGACCTTCATCTCTCCTTGCCTTGCCGGTTCGAAGTAACGAAATTACCCCTCCATCAGCCCATCATGCCGGTGAATGCGATGCAGGTTTTTCAGGAGTACCAGGATATTGACTTCTTGGGCGTTCCATGGCAATATAGTGAGATATCTGTGAGTAATTTCAAAAATACGAACGCAAGGAGGTAATCATGGACAAAAATGAGCCTCCATCGGGAGCATGGCAGGCAGGGTAATTCTCATTGCTCGTGCATGTCATCCCATGCACCCGACATCAACCCTTTCTGAAAGGATCCATCAGTATCAAAGGCCTGCCAGGAGAATACCGTACACCAGCCGGCCGAAGCGTGTCTTTTCAAACCACCTGCCATAAGATCATCTCCACGATGAGAGCGACCATACCGGTGTCACAGGGCATACCCTCTGTGCAGGATCCTGCCTGAAACAGGGGGCAGGAACAGACACAGGCGCCGTGTCCTTGGAGGCTCGTCTGGATTGAACCACCACCATCATGCAGCAATCCCGTCCATGGGAATCCTCCTGAAATGTGAGGTGAGGATCATGATTCTACAGCTTTTTCTTCTCTTTTGTGCAGGCATCATCATTGACCTTCTGGTAACCCGCTACACAAAGTCAGTAGCGGAGAGACGTGTCATGAGTGCGACAGCGCTCAGTGGTATGATCACGTTTGCCAATTTTTTGCTGCTGACGGTCATCATCAAGGACCCCTCCCTGAACTGCATCTTCGATATCGTGGCATATGCAGGGGGAAACACCGTGGGCACCTATGTTGCCCTGGTCAAGGATGCCCTCTGAGAACAGACTCTTCCGAGAATACACGGGTATCCTATGCATAATTCAGGGGGACGTGGAGAAAGGCGTCCTCATCCTCGAAAGATCACGTCAACGGAGTACACGAGACTCCGGGGGACAGATCCGCCTGTTCCACGGGACGCTCCCGGATGTAGACATTTCGTATCATCCCATTTTTTCGCCTTTTTTCCTAAGCTTATCAGATTTATTCGCCGATAGTGTCACCAATCGAAACAACAACACGGAGAGGACACAGAGATCATGGACGTTACACTGGTGAATCCATTCATCGAGGCAACTGTTCACGTGCTTTCTTCCCTTGCGTATACACACGCCACAGTTGGAAAACCGTACCTGAAGAATGACTCTATCGCGAAAGGTGATGTATCAGGGATTGTGGGTCTCACCGGTGAGTCCATTGGAACTTTGTCGGTGAGCTTTTCCGAGGAATGCATTCTCGCCATCGTGAGCAGCATGTTCGGTGAGGAGGTTACCGAAATCAACGAAGACGTGAAAGACGCAGTGGGTGAGATCCTGAACATCGTTTCCGGACAGGCACGGAAGAAGCTGGACGCACTGGGCAGATCGCTGAAAGGAGCGATACCCACGGTGATCACAGGGAAAAATCATTCCATCTGCCACATCACCAAGCACTCAATTGTTGCCATTCCTTTCAAGACAGAACGCGGGCACTTCACCATCGAGGTGTGCTTCGAGCCCTAGGAATGCCTGCCCAACGGTCCTGCAGAAACCCTGATTCTGACAAGGATTCTCTTAGATCCTGCCCCGGAAAGAACCCACCTGTCTCGAGATAAAACTGTTAAAGCCTGCCCGATCATGCTACACAATAACTACCTGAATTGAAGAAGTTGACGTGTGAAGATCCTGGAATAAGAACATCTCTTTCCCGATGCTGTCTTTCCCAGACGGCATCAGGGGTGGGCATGAGGGTTTTCTATTCCATACTCTGAGGAGGGAGATCATGGCTGGAATCCCGGCTCGCATCGAGCAGGTACAGGAATTCCTGCAAACCGGTATCTGGCGCGTCCAATTGAAACACCTCTCAGGCGCACAACGGCACCTCATCCGGTATCTCAGGGTGATCCTGATCGCGGTGAGGGAATTTCTCGATGACAAGTGCACCCTGAGGGCATCTGCCCTCACCTTCTACTCTCTCCTGGCCATTGTCCCGGTGTTTGCCCTGGCCTTTGCCATCGCCAAAGGGTTCGGGTTCCAGAAAATGCTCGAGCAGCAGCTTTTGAAACAGTTAGCAGGCCAGGAACAGGTGATCATGTGGGTGAGTGAATTCGCTCGCAACCTCCTGGAAAACACGAAGGGGGGGATCCTTGCCGGTGTTGGGGCAGCCTTGCTTCTGTATGCCGTATTCAAGGTCCTCGACAATATCGAGACATCGTTCAACGATATCTGGGCAATTAAGAAGGGGAGAACCCTGGGGAGAAAGTTCACCGATTACCTGTCCCTGATGCTGATCGGGCCTGTTCTCCTGATCCTCTCCAGCAGTGCTACCGTTCTTGTCATGACACACATAACGCAGCTCACCGAACGATTCGCCATCCTGGGGATATTCAGCGTGGTCATCTCCCTTGTCCTGAAGATAATCCCATACGGTCTTATCTGGATCCTGCTCGCGTTCGTCTACATGTACATGCCCAACATCAAGGTGAGGCTCTCGTCGTCCCTGATGGCAGGGATTATCGCGGGTACGGTATTCGTCATCGTTCAGTGGATCTACATCGCATTCCAGGTGGGTGTAGCCAGGTATAACGCGATATACGGCAGTTTCGCAGCTCTTCCCCTCTTCATCGTGTGGCTCAATCTCAGTTGGACCATCGTGCTGTTCGGTGCCGAACTCTCATATGCCCACCAGAACGACGCCGCGTACGAGTTCGAACCGGACATCAGGAAAATCAGCCCGGCATTCAGAAAACTCCTCAGCCTGCTGATCATGCGCTACCTTGTGGTGAACTTCATCCGTGGGGAGAAGGCACCTCACGCCCAGACGATCTCAGATACACTGGACATCCCCATCCGACTGGTCAGAGAAATCATGATCGATCTGAGCCAGAGCGGCCTTGTTTCCCAGACTGTACCTGAATCCAATGATCAGACTGCGTATCAGGTTGGCCGGGACGTGAATTCTCTGAGCGTGGCGTCTGTCCTGGAAGCACTGGAGCACAGAGGCGTCGACTCGATCCCTTTGCAGAAGACAGACGACCTCACCACACTGGAGGAAACCCTCGGGGAATTCCGGGATCACCTGGAACACTGCAGAGCGAATACCCTCCTGAAAGATCTTTCATCCTTACAAAAGGAGTGATTCGGAGATTACGCCCCCGTCCCTGGAGTCACGTTCGATCTCCAGGAACAGGGGAAATGCTCACGATCCGGATGTGTTACCCCTTTGGCTTCGGCAGTGCTGCCACGCGCTTCTCCACCTCCTGCTTTATCTGGGTGTTGAGCACCTGGACAAGATCCAGGATTGATTTGGATTTGTCCCGGGCGGTAACATAATTTCCATCCCGATACTGGGCGTCGGCATCCTGATATGCGGTTTGAAGCCCGTTTAGTTTTGTCTTCAACTCCTCAAATGCAAGCTTATCCTGTTCTGTCACAGCTTCAGCTCCAAGAGTGACAGTGGCCTCATCGATGGTCTGTGAAATTCTGTTCAGGTAATCACGTGCCTCTTCGATCACCTTCTGCTTGGTCACTTCGGAGGTCTTCACCGCTTCTTCAGCATTCAGCCGCGCTGTCTCCAGCAGTGTCTTTGCATGTTCATAGTCCCGCAGAAACGGAAGTCTCGAGTTCTGCGTATCCACCTCTGCAATCGCCGTCCTCATGGACTCTGATGCAGTACTATATTTCTCCGGCTCATATACATCAGCTTCCGCGTTCCGTGCTGCTTCGAGAGCAGCACCAGCAGCCTCCATTTCGCTTGTGGGCTCCTGGGAACTGGTACAGCCTGTCGCACAAAGCAGCACAGCGATGAGAATGGCACTGCAGATACCATACATGGATCTCACTCTCTTCATCTTCTTCTCCTTTTGCATGATCACTTCTTCACCTTGAATTCATCCCTGCGGTTCTTTGCCCACGCAGCCTCATTGTGTCCCGGATCATCGGGCCTTTCTTCACCGTAACTGATGATTGTGAGCCGGGAAGGCTCTATACCCAAGCTGACAAGATAGTCGTACGCAGCCTTGGCCCTGCGCTCGCCGAGCGCGAGGTTGTACTCGGTCGTTCCCCGCTCGTCGCAATGTCCTTCGATCCGGATGGCAAGGGCAGAATATCTCTTGAGCCAATCGGCCTTTTTCTCCAGAACCTCTCGAGCCTCTGGTCTCAGATCCGATTTGTCATACTCGAAAAAGATCTTCTCCGCTTCGAATTGCTGCAGTTCTGCCTGGGTCGCCTCGACCTTCACCTCCTCAACAGGGGGTGTGAAGGAAGGTGCTTCCTGCTGAGCAACAGATGCCGCCGGCTGTTGGGTTTCCAATGTACCGACCGGCGCTGTCTTCTTTGCACACCCAGCTACCATGAATGTCAGTGCCAGACACAGGATAAGTGCTCCGTGTGTTCTCAGTTGATTTTTCATGTTCTCGTTCTCTCCTCATGTTCAGTATTGATTCGTGGCCTGTATGTACCGTCGCGTGAAAAACGGGGGGGCATCCTCCCCCCCATCTCTGTGTAGTAGGTACAGGAAACTACTGGATTTCCTTGAAGCTCGCCACCGTGATGGTCTGCTTGTCTCCCTCGTGTGCAACGGCACCTTTTACCTCGAGCTTTTTCCCGACCATCGTGATCACATCCTTGCCGGCGTCCTTGTCAACAATGGTGTATGCCTTGTTATCAGCCGCAACGATGATCCCACCTTCCTGAACGATACCGGAAATAGTTACCTCATCGGCAGCATTGGCCGGTACGGCTGCAACCGATGCCAGCATCATGGGAACCGCCAGGATGCAGAAAAGAATCAGAACCGCTTTCATACCGTGTTTCATACACTATCCTCCTTCTGGTAGTATTCTAAAGAGCAGGGCTCTTTTGTCTTCGATCCGTCTCCTCACAATCGGGTGACATGGTCTTGAGTCGTGTCCAGAGAGAACATCCTCATACATCCCTGTAGTGCAGAGAGAACATGGGGAATACCATCAGCATGATTCTCTCTATTTCAGGATCAGGTAGTGCTGTATCCTGATAACCATGGTTCCTGATGAGTTCACCCAGACATTCCCTTCGGCATCGATCTCACACCGGGTCAGGCGTATGAGATCCTTCCCTTTCTCATCAGGCTCCACCACGTACTGCTGTTCATCCGGTGTATCGATGACAACGCTGAGGATTTGTCCCTTCTCATCCCATGCAGCCGGGAAAACCATTCCCCGGATGCGTGCTCTCACGGGTTTTTCCCTGGGTGGGAACTGATCTCTTGTCATGATTCACCACGGTGTCATCCGAAACTTCATCATACACACTTCAAAGATTGCATTCTCTGTACCAGGATCTATTTATTTGATAATATTGATATTATTTTTCACAGATCATGAATACACGTACGGGTGTTCCGATTTCACCTGAAGGAGTTTCGAAAAAATTGAAAAAGGATTGTCGGATCGAGCCTGCAGGTTCTCACTATACTTCGGCACGCAGGATCAGGAAGAAATGTTCCTGTTTTTTCAGACCAGATGAGAACAGTACTTCCGATTTTCAACCCTCAGGAAAAACGCTTCTTCTTGAAGAACTCCTTCCTGAGGTCGTGCTTCAGCATGAGCTTATTGAGTTGTCGGGTGGATACCCCTGACGCAGCGGCTGATCGTCCAATATGCCCCTGATGGTGTGTGAGGAGCTTCACCAGGTACTCCTTCTCCACGTCATGCTTGATCTTGCACAACGGTTTGGCGATGTCGATGATGCTCCGCGCTTCGGGTGATTCAGGCTGGAACAGGTCCACAGGAAAACTCTCGGGAGTGAGAATGCTGCTTTTCTCAATAACATATGCCCGTTCGATGAGGTTCTTCAGTTCACGGACATTCCCCGGCCAGGAATACCTCGCGAGTGCATCCACCACCCGCGGGTCGATATCGTTGATCTCCTTGGCGTTTGTCCGATTCAACTCCCTCAGAAAGATCTCGGCCAGGTGTCTGACATCTTCATTTCGGGATCGAAGCGGCGGGATTTCGATGGGAAAGACGCTCAACCGGTAGTACAGATCGCTCCGGAATCTGCCAGCCTGGATCAGTTTTTTCAAGTCCACATTCGTTGCTGCAATGATGCGTACATCGACCTCGATATCGATCTCCCCTCCAATCCTCTGGAATATTCTGTCCTGAAGCACCTGCAGCAGCCTGACCTGGGCCGACGGGGTGAGTGTGCCCACCTCATCAAGAAAAATGGTCCCGTTGTGGGCTATCTCGAACTTGCCGAGCCTTCTCCTGTCGGCACCGGTAAAGGCACCTTTTTCGTGCCCGAACAGCTCGCTCTCGATCAAGGTATCCGGAATCGCCCCGCAGTGGACATGAATGAATTGTTTCGATCCCCTGTTACTATAGCGGTGGAGGAGTTTTGCCAGCATTCCTTTTCCTGTCCCTGTTTCACCGATGAGCAGAACCGTCGTTTTCATTGGCGCTGCTGATTTGATCTGTTCAAAGACATTGTGCATCAAGGGGCTTTTCGTTTCCACGACCTCCAGGGTTTCGGCCTTCCAGAACCGTTCCCGGAGATAGTTCAGTTCGGATTTCATGATGATGGTCTTATACACACTCTCCACTACATGCCTGAGTTCATCGCGGTTGATCGGGTACGTAATGTAGTTGCTCGCCCCGGCCTTGACTGCCATGACTGCTTCACGCAGCTTGTCCTGGCTCGAGATGACCACGATCTGGGCAGTGGGAAACACCTTCCAGAACACCAGGAGGCTCTTCTTGTACTCAAATCCGTGAACTTCATCCTGTGAATTTCCCTTGAGAATATCCACATCGATGAAGAGAAACTCGCATCGCTTCTTCCTGAACAGGCTCAGGCATTCGTTCAGATCCGACGCCACATCGACTCGATATTCAGGCTGAAACGTTCCCCTGAAAACTTCCTGGGCATCTCTGTTCTGAGTTGCGACAAGGATTGATTTCATCTCGAGGTTCCCTCTCTCTGCCTCGCCTGGGTTCAATACCTGGTCTTTCTCTGGAAGGACAAGGTGATTGAATCGAGAGGGGAAATCGCGACTCTGTTTTCAGGGCAATGTCGGGTGCACTCTCTACTCATACACGTACCTTCACAGGATTCCAGGCATTTGTCATTAATCCAGAGTGTGGGTCTTGTAAATACAGAACTTTATCTCATGAACGGGGGTATCGGGTTCGGAGCTGTTCCTCCAGGAATAACAGAGGGGAGGGTTCTATCGCGGATCTCATGCCCGGCTGAGGATCGATCCGATGGCAAAGAGAAGAACCGACACGATCTCCTTCCAGGTGCTTTCACGCTGAGCATGGTGTTTCTGATTCACCTCCACCTCTATGCCGATGTACGAACGAGGCGGGTACTTCTTCCTGAGATCCCTGGTAAATCCATCAGCGGTTCCTTTGTAGGGATAGTTTCTCCGATAGACAAAGCCTGGAGCCCTTCTCCTCATCTCGGTGATGAGGCGTGAACAGAACGCCCGTTCGGCATCACGTGCAGGATCATAGAGGAGGCCTATATCGGCTTTCCTCTCCGTGCCTGAAAATATGGGGCTGAAGGAGTGTACAGAGAGGTGGTATACCTGCATCCCATCCCCGATCCAATCCGACAGCTGTTTCTCAACCTGCTCCCTGTAGGGAAGGTAATAGTGTCGAACGATTTCCTCACGAATTTCCGGATCCATGGCCCAGGAGAATTCCGAAAAGAGCTCCCGGCTGGTCAGAGACCTGTTGAGATCCACAAGCAGTCTGCTCACCGGGGCGAGCATGAGGGGTGCATTCAACGATCGGGCGCACTCCTCTGCAATATCCACAGCACCGAGATCGTAGCCCCTGTGGGTGTTCAGTACCTCAGAATCTCCCCCGAATATCGCGGCATACTCAGGAGGAATAAAGTTCGTCGCATGCTCACAGGTGATGATGCACCGTAGTGCACCCGCACGGTCAGAAGAGCCTGTTTTCCGTGGCACAGAGGCAGAGCTCACGATACACCTCCTTCAGACTTTCGGGGGAAAATCCGTCTCCCAGCCTGGAAAGAATTCTGGTGGAGAGGCTGCCGTCAGTGAGAATGTGGGTGATGGGGACTACCCATTCCGGGTTGGTGTTCCCGCATCGTTCAAAAAGATGCGCCCAGAGGTCCAGGGCGGAAAATGACCGGACATCTGGAGGAACCCCGAAGAGATCAAGGTATGCCCTGTTTCTGATCTTGGCCTTCTCCCCGTCTCTGATGGTGTCGAGGAAAATGTCTGCGAGTTCATCCGTTTCCATGCACTGCTGATCTGCGGAATCGGCAAGCCGCTCCTCTGTCAGGGCCCTGATGACTTTCGTGATGAGGTGCACGATCGCAATGTCCGCCAAGGGGCACTCCTGGATGTCGACAACGCGGATCTCTATGGCGCTCCGGTCGAACCTGGCAATGGCGCCGCGTGAATTCAGCCACTCATACTGGAGAATGCCCGAGGGATCATACGGTGCAATGTCGCGATACATGGGTGCTAGGATCCTCCGTTCATACTCTTCGCGGCTCGTGACCGCCTCAGGGATAATTCGCCCGGCAATAGAGCCGATCCGTTCCTGGTTATGCCGGTAAGCCTCCATCCTGTAGTCGAGAATCCCGTGGAAGACCATGTCCACGATAGGAGAACTTGCCGCGATCGCCGGGATGATCGGGAGCACAACCCTGATGGCGCTGTGGAGCCTGGAAAACTCCTCGTCCCCTGAAAACGGCAGGTTGATATGGGTGCTCTGGACATTGGACCAGCCATGACCTGTGCACAGAAATATCCGGTTGTAGGACTGGTAGATCTCGTTGTTCTCATGGGGCCACAGGCGTGTCTCGCGTTCCGGGTTCATCCAGGGGTGCATAGCCGTGGGCATGAGCATTCCTCCCATGGAGAACAGGATCTCGTTGATTTTTTCCAGATCATCCCTGAAGAGGTGAGGAAGATCGTCGAGTATACGTGCAGGTCCGTTGGTCTTGAGTTCAATAACGTGAAGGACAAGCTCATTTGACCAGGCGAGCCTGCCCATTTCAACCTCGTTGTCGTATGAACTGGCTACCGCGTGAAGCACCTTATCGGCTACAGGGAGAATATCCATGCTCTTCCTGTCGACAATCATGTACTCCAGTTCGATGCCGTATCCTTCAAAGAGATGGAGGGCCTGATCCTGTGAGCTCATCTGCGGGGCGGATTCTTCTTCTGTTCGATACGGGAGAGGAACACCCGCATGACCTCGAGATAGAGCTCCTCTCCGAGCACTGCATCCTCTACGTCTGACTCTATACTCGGGTTGTCGTTAATCTCAATGACCATGAGTCTTCGCCCAGCCTGCTTGATGTCGACCCCGTACAAGCCGCTCCCGATGAGGTTGGCGGCACGAAGGGCAAGACGGATCACTGCATCGGGGGCCTTTTCAATGGCCAGTGTTTCATAACTCCCCTCGATATCACGGCCTGAACGCTCATCCCTTTTTACGATCTGCCAGTGGTGGGGAGCCATGTAGTACCTGCAGACAAAGAGCGGCTTTCGATCCAGAATACCCACTCTCCAGTCAAAATCCGTGGGCACGAACTCCTGGGCAATGAGGATCGCCGACTTCTCGAAGAGCCTCTCCAGGGCTTCTCTGCACTCTGTATCCGACTCGACCTTCAGTACTCCCTGGGAAAAGGAACTGTCAGGCTGTTTGAGGATGATGGGATAGTTCAGGGTGTTCTGGAGAACCTTGGCATTCTGCCGGTGTATGTTCAGAGTTTTCGGCATGGGTATGGAGTGGGTCCTCAGGAGCTCGGAGAGGTAGACCTTGTTGGTGCAGCGCAGGATTGACTGGCAGTCGTCGATCACGACCAGCCCCTCGGTTTCTGCCTTCCTGGCGAACCGGTAGGTATGATGGTTGACGTTCGTGGTCTCTCGGATGAAGAGCCCATCGAACTCCACGAGCCTGCTGAAATCATCCTTGGAAATGATTTCCGCGCTGAGTCCGAGGGCATTTGCCGCCTTGACGAACCGAGAGATCGCACCCGAATCCGACGGAGGTGTCGGCTCCTGGTCATTGGTCAGGATTGCCAGATCGTACCGGTACTCTTTCCGTCGCCGCGCCCATACCCGATGCCCTGAGAAGAAATCCTTGGCTGCCTCCACAACGAATTCCCTGTGCCCTTCGGGGACTGCATTTGCAGAGATGGGCTCGATGTGTGTCAGCTGCCAACTTCCGTTCACCTGGTAGAAAAAGGCTCTGAGAAACGGTGTCTCAAAGAGTTGAAACAGTGCAGCACTGAGACGTTCATACCGCTTGGCAAGGTTTCTCCCGAAGTAGACGCTCAGTTCGAATCTCGTTGAGGACAGAGGGGTGAGACTCTTCTGAATCAGGGAGTCGAGCTCCTGAGAAATGAGCCGGATAACTGCACGGGATTTCATATCCTGGATGGTCATCACTGTTGGGATCGGTTTGTGCCCTCGTGCAGCAGCCAAGAGCGAGACATAGTACCCGTAGCTCTGGTACTGGTACGACCTGCAGAGGTTGAACAGTCTGACCCCCTTGATCTCACCATAGGCAGGATCATCCAGGTACCGCCATGCAGCGACAATCTCCACCCCCG
This sequence comes from Desulfomonilia bacterium, assembly GCA_049975365.1. Classification (GTDB taxonomy): domain Bacteria; phylum Desulfobacterota; class Desulfomonilia; order UBA1062; family UBA1062; genus DSBG01. The sequence continues at coordinate 14,696 of JBNGDS010000021.1, forward strand.
GGATGCTGAACTGCCAGTCCGAAGGATTATTGACGACAATGAGCGTCTTCATTCCCTGTTTCCTGAGGATTTCTCTCTCGGCTGAAGAATGAGCAGCTTAGCATCGTACGTGAGGATCCCGAGAAAGATTGCCCCGATGAGTCGTTCGATGGATACGTCGTAGGTATGCGTGTGGGCGATCGGGTTGGTGAGAAGAGGATCTGCGACTGTCACCGTGCGATGGTGTTCGTCGTACCCCGCAAGCACCACGAAATGCCCTGCCGGATCGCCCCTTACATCGTCATATTCTGATTGCGGTCCGTACTCCCGTGAACTCTTGTAGAGATACGTGGCGCTGAGTGCAGTGATCACCGGTACCGGCTTCTTGAGAAATTTCCTGATCAAGGACGCGGACAGGTCTTCAAAATGAAGACTTCCGCCAAGATCGAAAAACTCGAGGTATGCCCGGGTTGAGAGGGCAAGCTTTGCATCGTGTTTATGCTCCATCTGGAGGATAAGTTTTCTCTTGAGTTCCGCTACCGAGAGGCCTGCCCAGGTTGGGTCAAAGAGTTGAAGGTTATAGGAATAGATTTTCGCGTCAAACCCCCGCTTCAGTGCGTGATTCGCGAGGAACACCGCGAGCGTTCCACCACCTTCGAGCATCTTGACCTCAGAGATGACGCGGGAAAACTCGATGTCATCACCAAAATACCTGTACACGGCAAGGAGACACGTAGGTCCGCACGATGTGTCATCCGGCTGCGGGAGGATATCAATGTTCAGAGCACCCATGGCATCACTCAATGTTTCACGTTCTTTTCTCAACTACAATCCTCATGGACCATGTATACCGTGTACCGCCGTGAATTGGTAGTGAGAATTCATATCCCGTTCACATACCGGTACAGGCGAGAACTACCCGCCAACCTTCTGATTCTGCATCACTTCTTTTCAATTGACTTTCCCGGATGACCTCACGTATATGCCTGCCTGGACCTCATTCCACCTGAGACGGACGGAATCTTCCCACAAGAGAACGACCATGGAACTGCCCGAATTCAATCATGACGCCATACAACTCGCGAACAAAAGGGACTATGACACCCTTCATGACGTACCCCCTTGGGTAGGTCCAATCCTGGCGCGTGCCTATGCTGAACAGAGAGACACTCTGCTGCGTGAAATTTCCGGGAAAGCGCACTTCGCTTTCCATGCCTCCAAACCATACAGCACTGCACTCTCCCCGGGATGTCGCCTCTGTGGAGAAGGCCTCTGGTCGTGCCTGTTCATCAACAACATCTGCAATGCATCCTGCTTCTTCTGCCCCACCGAGCAGAAAACCATCGACAAGCCGGGAACCAACACACTGACCTTCTCGAATCCGCGTGACTATATCGACTACCTCGAATACTTCGGGTTTCGTGGGGTGAGCATCAGCGGCGGGGAACCATTCCTCAGTTTCGATCTGAGTATGACATTTCTCTCCAGGATAAAGAAACGCTTCGGGGAAAACCTGTATGTCTGGCTTTACACGAATGGAGCCCTCGCTGATGAAGACACTCTTCGCATGCTGCGGGACGCTGGTCTAGACGAGATCCGGTTCAATATCCATGCCGCAGGGTACGACCTTGAAAAGATAGGCATGGCAGTCGGAATCATCCCGAGGGTTACGGTCGAGATCCCCGCTGTGCCTGAGGAAACCCGAATCCTGACGGAAAAGGCCCACGAGATGAATGAGATGGGAGTGGATTTTCTCAATCTCCACCAGATCAGATGCACGCCGTTCAATTCGGCAAAGCTATCAGCACGCGGGTACACCCTCACGCACGGCCCCAAGGTTGGTGTCCCTGAATCCGAAATCTGCGCACTCACCCTTCTTGCTCATGCCCTCAGGGCCGATTACAGGCTTGGCGTGAACTACTGCTCCCTCATCTACCGCCACCGGTTCCAGACCCGTTCAGCGCGGAGACGATGGGCGGAGCACATCAAGAAACCCTTCGAAGACATCACTCCAGCCGGGGTGATCCGCACTCTCTCGCTGAAGGGACCTCACGCCGACATCATGAACGTGAAGCAACGGCTTGTCTCGCGAGATATCTCATCCGAGCTCTGGGAGGCCCCCCCTCGCGGGGACAGGATCTTCCTGTCTTCTGCCCTTCTTCCCAAACTGGATACCCGGGCGCTTGCCTTGGCAATATCGTACTCAATTTCCTCGCTGCACCCCTCTGTCACCTACCGGAATGCCTACAGGGAGATCCAGCTCAATCCATCAAGGTCCGTTGTCATCGAGCGGAGACCTGTCTTTCCCGATATGGAGCTGACCGATAGTGAACATGACTTCTACATACAAAGAGTCCTGCTCCCGGAGAACGATCTCTTCGATATCGATACCCTCTACACCCAGGTTCAGCAGTTCTGCACAGATCAGGAAAGCATCCAGAAATGGCAGCTCATCCTCCATTGCGAGAGGCTCCGATCAGGGCTTCTGGAATATTTCTGAAGAACAGGGGCAACCGACCCAGCCGGCTGATCACCTCCCATCTCCCTGCATCCGGTCATCATGCGTGCAGATCCCTTCTCCCAAGGAAAGGATCAAGGACATGATCAGCTGCCGGATCCAGGTCATGGTACGAGATGTTCGACCTGACACCCAGGAGGGTTTCTACCTTTGCAGCATGCTCCCTCTCTTCCCGAGGGCCTGCCAAGCCTGCTATCCCTGCCCAGAGGTGTGACGGGTGGGCTTTTCCTACAGGAATGAGGGTATAGATAGTGCCCGCGTGGGATGGGCTCTGGAGAAAAATCTGACATGAGCGGGTGTTCGTGAAGGAAGCCATGTATTCGCGGTCCATAGGGTGATCCCTTGCTCCATGAATCCTGCCGATCAGTTCTCGGACCTGCCGGTGGCGATAGCAGTCCTCCGGAATGATCCAGCTCACAACGGTAAACGGGTTTTCACCCAGCAGATCTCTGATCAGCGTGGAGATCGACTGTGAGCGATTCAGCCAGGTGGGGTCGGCAACCTCTATGGCAAGCGCCTGACCGATGTCTCCCGGGTCGATATGGGAACCTGGCCCGTGTTCGCAGATTCGAATATGATGAACGACACCCCCCGAACCCTGAGATGGAGTCATCATCATGCGGGGCAGTTCAACGGGAAAGTACTCATTGCCCGATGCCCCCTGGGCATAGACGAACGCCTGTGAGATCATCTCGCTGTCCATGTCAGGGGTCGATGTCACGAGGTATGGAGGTTGGCCCTGAAACCCCACACTGTAACGATCCGCCTGCGATCTCAGGACAGTCCCGGGAAGCAGACTCACGGGGTAGACGCTCAGATCATCGCAGAGTTCCTGTTCGAGAACGAAATCGATGGAGCGTTTCACGTCTTCCAGCCGATCTCCCGGCAGACCCACCATGATGTCCGTCATCACCTTGATGCCGGCATCTCTCAGCATCCGGACCCCCCGAATGAAGGCCTCGCGATTGAATGTCCTTCCGATTCGCTTCAGCGTCCTGGTCTGTAGTGTCTGCAGTCCGATTTCCACGTGGTGACATCCAGCACGCGCAAGGGCATCAACTCGTTCTTGTGTGAGATCCTCGGCATTGAGTTCGCAGCTGAAAGGGAGTTTGCCGGCACATGCCCGCTCAAATGTCTGGAGAAGAGCCATGAATCCCGGCCGCCTTCCGAAGCAGGGATCGAGTAGTGTCACCTCCTCGATGCCTCTGTCACGAGCCCATCGAAACTCAGCCTCAATGCGGCTCATGCTGAAGGTCCGGACCATGGGGGAGAGCTTGTGGTAATAACAGTATGTACAGCGCTGAGGGCACCCACGGACACTCTCCAGGACCATGGTGTTGCTGAGGGAGGGTCCGATATGCCCCCCGAGGTATGGGGACAAAATGGTGTCCAGCGCATCGCACAACGGCCGTGGAGGTGTCTCCCTGAATGCGCCGTCTTCTGGAAAGAATATCCCCCTGATTGAACTCAGATCACGATCTCCCCGTGACCGGACTGAAAGAATCTCCTGAAAGCTCACCTCTCCTTCTCCCACGATGCCGATGTCGAAGTCTCCTCGATACGTGAGATAGTCATTGTCCAGAGAAATCTCGGGTCCTCCGAGCAGGATATCGGTTTCCGGCAGGAGTTCGCGTATCCGCCTGCAGAGATACAGGGTACGGTCAATGTTCCACAGATAGCAGCTGAAACCCACGACATGGGGTTCCTGATCCTCGAGCCAGTTCAGGAGGGCCGCGTCGCCCCCGATGTTCATGATCTCCGGGGGACAGATGGCCATGCGTTCATGCCCGCATGTAGAGTGCGCATAGGAAGCAAGGTACCCGGCTGCCAGGGGGATGTTCTCGATCGAATAAGAGTAATCCTGCGACTGCAGAGGGAGTTGGAGGAGAGCGATCCTCATTCGTTCACCGGCCTTTCTGTCCGTTACCCTGCTGACACATCACTGTTCGTGGCCCTGTCATGTTCAAGTATTTGGATTACCAGGGTAGTCCAGAGAACTACCAGGAGTCAAACATCTCCTGCGTGCGTCATCGCCTCGACGTTGGGAGATTTCGCTCTGTGGCGGGTTTGTTCACCCTTCTCACGCCGGATATCCGTTTTTCGTCCACACGATGTATGTTTTCTCCTATCTGATACCAATCAAGATTTATGCAATAGAGAAAGTTTATCAAAGAAGAAGAAAGAATATAAAAGAATGAGGTAGTTCATCTACCTTATTCAGCATATCCTGCTTTTATCAAAAGCTGATCGGATCTATCTAAAACCTTCTTTGTGTTTTTCTGCAGAAAGACTATGAAGACGCACAGGAAATGCACTTTGTTCCTCTGGCGAGGAAGAAAGGGGGATAGAATCATATGAAACACGTAAAGAGGGGTATTGCATGCGGATTGATGGGACTCATGATACTTTTTGCTGGATGTGCAAAAAAAGGAGTGGACCTCTCTCAGGAGGTGACTTCCCCTGAAACGTCACAACAAGGCGAGACCATGGCAATGCCCCAGGAGAATACCCAGGTCCAGTCTGTGTCTTTTGTAACCGGTCTCGAAGACAAGCGAATCAACTTTGACTTTGACACGTATACTCTCAGCCAGGAATCCCGAAATGTTCTCTCTGAGATCTATGCATACCTGAAAGAAACACCGCACGTGAAGATTCAGATTGAAGGGCATTGCGACGAACGCGGTACGAACGAATACAATGTTGCCCTTGGCGACCGCAGGGCCGCTTCGGCGAAAAATTATCTTGTTTCCCTTGGTATCGACCCTGTCAGAATCACCATGATCAGCTATGGAGAAGAACAACCTACAGACCCGGGACACTCTGAAGAGGCATGGGCGAAGAACAGAAGGGATCAGTTCAGTTTCAGCCAGTAGATAGTGCTGGGTGATGACGTGAGGTTGCCTCCTCACGAAACAGGATGGAACACCAGGGACCACGTGCAGTGATACGGAATGACAGCCTTTTTTCAGGCTATGGAGGGAATCTCATCCTATGGAAAGGCATCTCCGGACTGTCAGGCTTTGTCTGTTCGGCGCTCTGTGCCTGCTGATCATCATCATATTGAGTGTGTCTTCTCCTGCGAGTGAAACGGAACGGGACGATCTCGTGAATACGATGGAGAATATCTGCTCGCTCAAGACATTTACAGCCGCTGTTCGAACAGCCGAGATCGAGTATATCCTCGGCAAGGAAGGTCCCTTCACGGTTTTTGCTCCGAGCGATGATGCGTTCAGGAATCTTCCCCACGAAACCATGGAGATGATCTTCAACCCCGAGAACAGGGAGGAACTCAATGCTCTGATCGCCTATCACGTAGCCCCTGAGATGATACCCTCTTCCGAGCTGAAGGAGGACTTTATGTTCACGGCATTGAACGAGGAAGTCCTGACAATCACCGTGAGAGAAGGGGCATTCTTCGTGAACAACTCCAGGATTTCCAGGGCCGATATCCTGTGCACGAACGGAATAATCCACATAATCGAGTCAGTGATCCTCAACGGTGACTGATCCTCACCGGGAAAAATACAGAACAAGAAAGGATGGACTATGGTGAAACACGCACATGGAAAGCAACACGGGTTGGTATGGTTTAGCGTTCTGGTATTCATAGCAGGACTCATCGTCTTTTGTACAGTGAGCGGATGCCAGCCACAGGAAGGGGCATCCAGCGAAACCAGAGAGTCAACTCAATCGACGGTTCAGGATAGCCAGGCAGCAGAACAACGTGATGCATCAGCTGCTGTTCAGCAGGAGCTGCCAGCTACCCAGACATCGACCGGGGTCGAGACACAAGAGACTTCAGAGGCTGCATGTCAGGATATTCAGTCAGCCAGTGCAGAAGTTCCCGCCCAATCAGCTCAAGGCGCAACTACTGAATAGTACCAGCAACTGTGAAATGTTTTTCCCATGCATTCCTTCCGTCGGTGGCAGGAGTGCATGGGATTTTTTCATGCTTTTCTCTCAACAACGTGCACCCAGCACATCTCTTCACCCACCCCGGGTATGAAAGAGCGATCAAGGTATGATATACAGATACGTGTCCAGGAACGCCATGACTCCGGACAGAGGCCAGGGACCGCAGCTCCTGCCTTCAAGGAGCCATGCTCAAAACTCTGTGAAGAGGTGAGGTCGGGCAGGGGGGAAAGGTGAGCACGGGACAAGAAAAAAAATCGCGGACACCCTTTACCCGGGAGAAGGGGGGAAAACTCTTCTACCCTTGGGAACTGACCTTCGAGCGCATTCTGACCCCCTTCGAGGAATTCATCGAGCGCGAGACCACCAGCGGCATCGTCCTGATCGTGGGAACTCTGCTGGCACTGACTATTGCAAACTCTCCACTGAGACACAGCTATGAATCCCTGATACACCTGCCCATTTCCCTTAGTGTTGGGCCTCTTGTCCTGGAGCGGTCGCTCCTTCACTGGGTCAATGAGGGATTCATGGTCTTTTTTTTCTTCATCGTAGGCCTTGAGATAAAGCGGGAGATCCTCGTTGGAGAGCTGGCAGAGCTCAGGCAGGCAGTGTTGCCGGTTGTGGCGGCAGCAGGTGGGATGATTGCACCGGCAGTGATCTACCATCTGATCAATCCGTCAGGTGATTATGCCCACGGCTGGGGAATACCCATGGCCACCGACATCGCCTTCTGCGTGAGTGCCCTGGTCCTGCTGGGAAGACGTGTTCCACAGGCACTTACGATCTTCCTGGTCGCACTTGCCATCGTGGATGATCTCGGGGCAGTGGCAGTGATTGCACTCTTCTACACCAAGACCATCCATGTTCCTGCCCTTGCTGGTGCTGCAGGGTTTCTGTGTTCCCTGTTGATGTTCAACCTCGCCGGGTTCAGGCGAAATGTACCCTTCGCGCTGGCGGGACTCGGCCTGTGGCTGTGTCTGCTCTTCTCGGGTGTGCACGCAGCCATTGCCGGAGCCCTGATTGCATTCTGTGTCCCTGCACGGGGACGATACAAACCCGCTGTGTTCAGCAATGAAATAAAAACACTCCTGAACCGCTTTGAAAAAACGACCCGTGGCAGGGAGTGCATTCTGTCGAACATGGAGCAGTTCTCCGTGCTCCAGAAAATCGATCATGAAGTGCATCTTGCCAAACCACCACTCCAGCGTATGCTCTCCTCCCTGCACCTTCCGGTTGCCCTGCTCGTCATCCCGAGCTTCGCCCTGGTGAATGCCGGCATAACGCTTGACATGGAATCCCTCTCCATGGCAGTGCTCCACCCGGTCTCCCTGGGAGTAATGGCCGGTCTGATCATCGGGAAAGCATGTGGAATAACAGCATTCAGCTGGGTTTTCAGCAGGATGGGCATCGTGTCCCTGCCTGAAGGTGTGAGGATCGGCCATATCGCGGGGGTAGGAATCCTGGGCGGAATCGGGTTCACCATGTCCATATTCATTGCAGAGCTCTCATTCGGGGCACTTCCCGACACCCGTGAGATTGCGAAGACCGGGGTTATCCTGGGCTCTCTCCTCTCAGGACTGACGGGAATGACATGGCTCTGGTATATGTCCCGCAGGCATCCACCAAATCAGGCTCCTGTTCACGACCCACTCGAACGTGACGGTGAATGCCGGGGATCTTCTACTTCTTGATCTTGGTGAACTTGGTTCCTTCAAGGGAGATATTGATCATGAGCCCTTTCTGGCTGATGACAAATGCGAGAATCGGCTGATTTATCGTTGTAGAGTCTATCGACCCGCCGGCACCGACATCGACAATGGCAACCGAACCATCCACACCGACCTCCCAGCCTTCGCTCTGCCTGAATCTCTGAAGGGCTTCATCCTGCATGAACACCAGGATGATGGTCTTCTTCTGTGCACCGAACTGAACACCGAAGGATGCCGAGGCGAGGCTGTAGTACTCGACGCTCCTGCCGCCAATTCTCATAGCCCCTTCGCCGTACTCTCCCCCGATCCAAAATCCTGCCTTGTACACGTTGGGGAAAATGAGGAGACCCTTCGCGCTCGCGAGAAATTCCCTGGCTCCGTTGACCTCCTTCATGAAATTCTCGAGGGCCACATCCGCGCTGACATCGATCTCCTTTGCCGTTGCTGCATACACTGAGTGAAGAATTCCACACATACCAAGCACTGCAATGGTCACCGCTATCGCCGGAATCATTCTGAATCGTCCAATCATACCGGTTCGCCCATTTCTCATAGCCATGTGCCCCCTCTGGTCGTTTTTTTCTGGTTTTGTCTCAAGGTGTCATCAGCTGCATCCACGCACCGAAACTCTAAACACACCCATATCGATTCCGCACTGTATACCAGAGATTACATGTCATGCAAGTGCTCTTCACTGTTCCGGTTCTTCCCATGATGTGAAAATGGAACGGGTCAATCGGGCCAGGGCACAGATATTCTCCTTCTGCATTGAAACAGGGGGCCTCTCCCTGCCCATTTTTCAGGGTCAGGGAGAGGGGGGATACTGGTTCTTCAATCAGGTCAGACGAATTCCCTTCGCCTGCAGTTCATCAGCCACCTTCGACAACCCGAGTTCATCGAACTTCTTCCTGGAGGGCAGGCCGGTGACCATGTCATATCCTGCAGCCGTGTAGTAGTCTTCCAGGTTCTTCTTCAGGTTCACCTTGCGCATGATGCTCGTCTTTCCATTCGTCCACTTCCGGAGTTCCTCCGGAACGCGTACTTCAACCTCTTCCGTGAGAAATCTCTCCGGGAGAGAGTCATCCTTGGCAGAGAGACCTTCCCGTGCATTGAAGGCCCGCATGAGCGTGGTCAGCTTCTCACTGCGTTTCAAGAGCTCCTGTCCGGTAAGCTCGATCCCTGTGGCGGCGCTGAATTGTTCGCCATACGTATCAGGCAGTGTTTGCAGGTTGATAACTGCGAAGGCGCAGGTGCCGAGGATATCGGCAAGCTTGGTGTAGCTCTTCAGCAGATAGACCGGCCCGGTATTCCCGTCTTCGTATGGATTGAGCGCCTCGGGGATGCCTGCTTCGGCAATCGTATACCCATATGCTTCGATAGTGGGGGCATAGGGGTCCATGTGATGGCCGCCGCGCTCGTTGATCGCGAACATCAACGCCCCGCACTTGGATCCTCTCGGACTTGTGCCGCTCATCTCGAGGCCCTTGACAACCATCGCGTATTTCTCAGAGCCTTTCCCGATAATCGACGATGCGATATACGACCCCTCGGCCAGGATGGCGCCAAAACCCTCCTTCTTCCCGATGAGTTCAGCCATGTGAACCATGGCATCTGCATTTCCGAAGCGAAGCTCAATACCACCCGTATCCTTCTTGTCGATCAGACCGCGCTCGTAGCACTCCATCGCCCAGGCAATGGTGGATCCGCAGGAGATGGTGTCGATGCCGTATTCTGCACAGATCACGTTCGCTTCCATCACAGCCAGGATATCCCCAACACCGCACCGTGCACCCAGGCCCGCCGCGGTTTCGTACTCTATGGTACCCGAGGAGAGCCCAGCATATTTGCCTTCCTTGATGGTTGGAACATAGTGCGCACAGGTCAGTGCACAGTTTGCACAGGCATACTTGCGGTATTCAAAGTTTTTCAGGTAGGCATTGTGATCGATTCCACCTGCAACAGCATCATCATAAGTCTTCTGGAAGTTGTTTATGGGAAGCATGCTGTAGTAATTGATGGCCTCCATCCAGCCGGCTGTTCCCACTTTGGGTTGCATCTCCCACGACCATGGGTCCCGCTCCTCGAGTTCCTTGAAGTTCTTCTTGACTGCAGCGTTGAATCGCATCGCATCGGCCAGTTCGATGTTGCTGCTGCCCCTGACTGCGATGGCCTTGAGATTCTTCGATCCCATGACAGCACCCGGTCCACCGCGGCCAAATACCCGGTCGATATTACAGTTGGCAGTTGCCAGCCGTACGAGTTTCTCCCCGGCAGGCCCAATGGTCAAGGTTTCGATTTCATCGGATTCGACAATTGCTTTCAGGCTCGCATCAGTTTCACTGGTCTTCATCCCCCACAGGGACCCGGCATCACGTAGTTCTACCTTTCCGTTATCGATCCAGATCCAGACAGGCCGGGCGGCCTTGCCCGTGATGACGATATAGTCGTACCCGGCGAACTTGAGCATGGGCCCGAAATGTCCCCCTGCCCTTCCCGAGACAAAGCTCTGAGCTATGGGTGACTTCGTGTTGCACGTCAGACTGTTCGCAGTGGGGGCACGAGTGCCTGTCAACGGGCCTGTACAGAAAATCAGAGGGTTCCTGGGATCGAAGGCTCCATATTCCGGCCTGTACTCGTCCCACAGAATTTTCATCCCCAGGAGATAGCCCCCAATGTACTCCCTGATCATCTGCTCGGTAAGGGGCTCGGTGGTAATTCTCTGACCGGTGAGATCAATCCGAAGTCCTTTTCCAGCGTATGCTTTCGTCATGGTTATTTACCTCCCCCCATCAATTCTCTGTCCCTCCAGACGAGTGGTTCTGTTGTCAGGGCATCCATGGGACAGCTGGCAACACACTGGGGATCTCCGCCACACAGATCACACTTGAATGCCTTCTTTCCATCAGGCCTCATGTTGATCATGCCGAACGGGCAGGCTGGAACGCACTTTTCACACCCAATGCATGCCTGTTCGTCGACCACCACTGCCCCGGTCCTGGTGTCCCGGTAGATGGCGTCGACCGGGCAGACCCGCATGCACCATGGATTCGGGCACTGGTGACAGGTCCTGGTATCTATCCAGTCCCCTGAACCTCCATATCCCCGATCCACAATGATGGCAGTGAGTTTTGGATTGTAGACCCCGTAGTGAAACTCGCTGCAGACCTGTTCGCAGATTCTACATCCTGAACACTTCTGCTGGTCGCACACGATGGACGATGGTGTGACATCCAGGATAGGGGTCTGCTCCACCTGCTGGACCGTGGCACAGCTGAGAAGCCCCCCTGCAGTCCCTCCTGCAACGACCGTCGCACCAGCCACCTTGACAAACTGCCTTCTACTCATTCCTTTTGAATTTCTGCTTTCTTTCGCCATACCATCGATCTCCTTTCTCTCATCGATACCCGGCTGAATCGCCGGCTCAAACAGGGGGACGCATTCCCCGATGGCATCTCCAGTGAACATGTGTCCAGTGATGTGCGGCGTGATTGCTCTGTGGATACAGAATACTATCCACTTCAGGGAAATCAAGGGGGAAAATGCTCCTAATACATTGAAAATATTATTTATTTATGTGGCCCAGAACATAATACCGTCTATCTCTCTTATCTCTCTCATGATTTCCATCACACAGCAGAAAGCCGCAGATCGATGAGGTGTGTTCTGTTCATGGCTCTCGTCCAGCTGTCATCACTTCACACCCGGGAAAAGGGGGGTTCAATCCTTGTTCACAAAAAGACGGTCACGATTCGCTGCGATCTGAAACTCCTGGAGGCGCAGCAAATGGAAGGCAGCGTGGTTTGATCAGGCCTTCTCGAAGGAAACGAATCCCTGCTGGGATTGGTATCGTTCTCTCCACCTGGAACCTTCTTCCGGGAGGAATTCACGGAAGGTCTCGCAGGAATTCATCAGGCCCAGCCGGGAATACTTGTGTTCCCCCCACCGGTGAAAGGGCAGGAAACAGCACCGAGTCGCTCCGATCTCCCGGGCAAGGTCAACGATGGCATCGGCGTGTTTGAAATCATCATTGAATCCTGGAATCAACGGTGTCCTGACCCAGATCTCACAGAGATCTGAAGCCTTCCTGAGATTTCCCAGGATCAGCTCATTGTCAACTCCTATGACGCACCTGTGTTTCACGGGGTCGAGGTGCTTCACATCAAAGAGCACGAGATCGACATGCTCGAGAACTCTTCGCATGACATCCCACGGGGAGAATCCTGAGGTATCCAGTGCAGTATGAACGCCACGGTCCTTGAGTCCACTGAAAAGCATGGAGATGAACTCGTGCTGGAGAAGAGGTTCACCTCCCGACACTGTCACTCCTCCCCCGGTATTCACATAAAACGGTTCATCTTTCAGGAGCCTCTCCAGGGCCTGTTCCATGCCCATGCGAGTCCCTATGGTGGTAATCCCTCCCGCTGTACAGGCGGAAGCACACTCGAGACAGTCATCACACAGATCATGATCAAAGATGACCCTGCCCTGATCCATTGAAAGAGCGCCCCTGCTGCATGCCTCAATGCAGGAAAAGCAAGCCTTGCACTTCTCGGGTGCTGTCCTGATCTGAACGTGTGGATTTATGGATTCCGGATTCGAACACCACGGGCAGTGCAGGGGACAGCCTTTCATGAATATCGTGGTCCTGATCCCCGGTCCGTCGTGAATGCTGAAATGCTGCACATTGAATATCAGCCCGACGGCGCTGTTCCTTCCTGTCCCTGTGTGGCTCATCACCATTCCTTTCAGGATTGAGTCGACTCCGAGGCATGGGTGGCTATCATGCCCCGGAGCCGGACGTATCTGGATTGATCTTTCTAGAAAGCCTGTTCCGTTCGCTTGATGATCTCGTCCTGCATCCTGTTGTCGAGGTCGACAAAGTATGCGGAATATCCTGCAACGCGAACGATCAGATTCTGGTAGTTCTCGGGATGAGCCTGTGCCGTGACCAGCGTATCCCTGTCCACGCAGTTGAACTGTACGTGGTGAACTCCCATGTCCTTGAGGGTCTTCATATAGCCTTCCATAATGTCGTAGTGATCAGGTTCGAAGAAGGACGGCATGAACTTCTGGTTCAAGAGGAAATTGCCGGTTTCCAGTGGGTTAACCTTAGCAACGGATCTCACGGTTGCCGTAGGTCCTGCCGTGTCTTTGCCCTGGACTGGAGAAATGCTCCCGTCATGGAACGGTTCCGACGACCTCCGCGCGTCACACGTTGCAGGCAGAATCATACCGGCGCCGATGGGTGCTGATGCCGTGGTACCGTCAAGAATAAAGGGCTTTCCATAGATGTCCACCCACTTGTCGCATTCCTGTCGTACCTTGAGCATGATATGCCGGCTGATGGAATCAACATAGTCGTCATCGTTCCCAAACTTTGGCGCCTCCCTTTCTATCATGGTGTAGAGCTGCTCGTATTCACCCTTATAATCGTTCTGGAGGGCCCGTACATACTCGGCCAGCGAAATCTTCCCGTCCTGGAAGACCAGCTTCTTGATGGCGGCAAGTCCATCTGCGGCATTGTTGCACCCGAATACGAGGTGGTGTCGCAGGCCAAGATATTCCCACTCCCGCATGTCTGTTCCCTGCTCGATGTTGCCGTCAAGCACTGCTGACAAAAACGGCCTGGGTATGTATTCCTTCATGAGAATATCCGCGATGTTCGAGATGATCCCCAAGGTTTCGGCGGCGAACTCCACCTGATCGCAGAATGCCTTCCACACATCCTCATAGGTCTTGAGTTCAACCAGGGGCGGTGTCGGAGACCCGACGACCTTTCCATTAAACCTGCCCTCGTCCAAGGCAAGGTTGAGGCACATGGGAAGGACAAGGCCTCCGCTGTGCCCCGCCCGGTAATGACAGTTCCTCCCGGGAATCACCGGCTGCATGCAGTTGTTGATGGAGTACAGGCGTGCCTCATCCTTCGAGCACCCGAGACCCTCAAGCCTGGGGAGGTTCACCCTGTCGTTGAACAGTGCCGGCTGCGAGCAGCCTGTCCGCACGCATTTACAGACAGCCTGGTAGAGTTTCTTCGGTGTCTTGTCATGGATTCGAACCGCGATTTGGGGGGCGATCGTCTGCAGTTCGCCGGTTACCTCGAGGGCAATGTAGGTCATCTCACCGGTGATGTCCTTCCCCTTCTCATCAGTGCCTCCAAGGGTGATGGTCTGGAACCCGAGGCCTCCACCGCCATTGTTCACCCACTGGGGCGGCTGCACGTACCCCCCTTCCTGCATCTTCACCCATACTGCCTCCACGAGTTCCTTTGCCTGATCCCTTGTGAGCACTCCCTCAGCAAGGTCTTTTTCTAAGAACGGAGCGAAGATCTTGTCGAATCTGATGCCGTTACCGACCTGCGGCTGATCGATGTAGTTGATGATGAATGTGATGAAGATGAAGCACTGCAGTGCCTCGTGCAGATTCCGTGCAGGACCGGCGGGAACCTGTTTACAGACCTGGATCATCCTGTCAAGCTCAGCAATCCGTGTTGGATCGTCAACAGTTTTCTTGTGCTCAACGAGCATCTCGGCATATCGCTTACCCCACCTTGCAGCCGCCTCGGTTGCGATTTTCATGGCGCGCAGCTGGTCCATCATCTTCATCCGTTTCTCCGTGGGAATGGAAAGATCTCCCTGAACCTCTGTGAGGCGAGAATCGATCTCTTTGACGATACCGTCTAATCCCAGTCTCATGATCTTTTCGTAATTCGGGGTCGAGATCTCCCACTGCCACATCCACCCGCCTGTAATGAAATCACCGATTCTCCAGGATCTCCCTTCCGGGATATAGTCCCTCTCTCGACCGTGGATACTGAACGGTTTCCAGTACTCATGAATCCTGAAGAGCTCATGTTTCTCTTCCTCAGTAATCATGGCTGAATAATCAGGAAGATTTTTTACCGCCTTTTCCAGCCATCTCCAGTACAACTCAGGATAGGTGGGCAAGCCCTTGTCAGTACTTGCATAACATCCCACGACCAGTTCCCCCGGTCTTGTGAACAAGGTCATCCTGTCCAGCACGGCAGCAAGCCCTTTCGCTCTGCGGATATTCATGGGTTCGCCCTCGGTTGCCTGGAACACCTCGGTCATAATTCGGGCACGTTCAAGACAAATCTTAAGCCCTTCCCTGACCGCCCGCTTGTCCGCTATCCTGCCCAGAGACTTGATACACGTCTCATCCCGTAGAACTCTGTTTCTCACAGTACACGCCATGACAGACCTCCTGTGGTTTCAAAATTTGCGCCCTGTTTTGACCCAATTCCCTCCAGAAGAATTCACTCATCATCAGATTGATGAATGGTTCACACGATGCATAGGTATCCGTTCTTCCGGGAGCAAGGAGAATGCCAGAATGTGGGAGACATCATTACTGACTGAATTTATGTGATATTTCTTCCTGTTGTAAACGAGTGCGTCCACAAAGGGGACAGTGCTGTCCTTATAATGGAGAGATTATATCGTTTCAACCTATTGTTTTATTTATTGAATATATCGATTCTGGGCCTGATAGGCCAGATTTGGGTATCTTTCGTCCACACTGACTCGCGCGAAGACATGCCCACCATTTTTATGGATCAAAGAGCAGATAGCCTCTACACAGCACCCCCTGCTTTCCTTAGAGCATACGTCCAGCCCGGGCTCCTTCGGAAATTGCTTCCGCCGCTCTCCT
This sequence comes from Desulfomonilia bacterium, assembly GCA_049975365.1. GTDB lineage: Bacteria > Desulfobacterota > Desulfomonilia > UBA1062 > UBA1062 > DSBG01. The sequence goes on from JBNGDS010000021.1 coordinate 30,482, forward strand.
CGGCTCTGCTGCATCCCCGATAAGGTGAATTTCCTGTACGCGGCCTTCGATCTCCTGTGCGATACGGCTCACAGGCTCTGAACCTGCGGCAATCACGACATATTGAGCCCTGTGTGTGGTCTCCACGTTGTCTGGCCCGGTGCTGACGACACCTTCAGGCGTGATCCGGAGTACCTGGCTGCCGGTCAGGATGGCAACGCCCACATCCCTCATCCTGGACTTCATCATTTTCCCGAACAGCCTGGGAATTCCGTACGCGACGTAGGGGAGCTGCTCGAAAACCTTCACCCGGCACCCCCGTTCCACGAGAAAGAGGGATACCTCGCACCCTACGCTCCCACCGCCGATGACAGCCACATCCCCGGAGACATCCGATGTTCCCATGAGAACATCCCGGGCCTGGACCACGTGCGGGAGATCCGTTCCCGGGATATCGGGGACTATGGGAACAGATCCCGTAGCAATGAGCACTGCGTCTGGATTGACCTGATTCACTGTCTCTGCTGTCACTTCATGCGCAAGGTGAACATCGACTCCACATCGTGTGAGCACCCTTGTGTAGTATTCAATGATGTTCACGATCTCTTCCTTGTACGGGGCACGGGATGCGGCAATCAACTGTCCGCCGAGGACCTCTCCCCGGTCATACAGGGATACCGAATGTCCGCGCAGCGCAGCAACCCGTGCCGCTTCCATCCCCGCAGGACCTCCCCCGACTACCATGACACGTTTCGGGTGCTCGGCCTTGTGAAGGGAAAATTCACTCTCGTGGCCGACCTCCGGATTCACGGTGCACACGAGGGTTTCACCCTTGAAGAGCTTGTCTACACAGAGATCGCACCCGATGCAGTGGCGGATCTCGTCGCTTCTCCCCTGGCGTGCCTTGTTCGGGAGATCCGGATCGGCCACCAGCGGCCTTCCCATTGCAACGGCATCCACCCTGCCCTCGGTAATGAGGGCATCTGCAAGCTCAGGCGTATTGATCCTGCCCGCCACGATTACCGGTATGTTCACGGCCTTCTTGATGGCTGCTGCAGCTTCAACATTGCACCCCCGGGGCAGGAATGCAGGCGGAACGATCCATTCCGCTGACTGGTACGTCCCTGCAGAGACATTGATGGCATCTGCCCCGGCCTCTTCGAGAAGGTGGGCAATCTCGGGGGTTTCATCCGTACTGAGGCCCCCTTTCACATGCTCATCCCCGGCCAGCCGGACGAGGATGGGGAACTCGGGCCCGACATTTCGGCGCACTTCGCGGATGATCTCCATGGGGAGGCGGGCCCTGTTCTCAACGCTCCCACCGTACCTGTCGGTTCTTGCATTCGCGTGATTCGAGAGAAATTCAGCAAGCAGGTACCCATGGGAACAATGGAGTTCGATGACATCGAACCCAGCCTCTTTTGCCCTCAGGGCATGAACGCCGAACCGATGGACAATCTGTTCGATCTGGGGAACACTCAATGCCCTGGGGGTGATCTTCCGGACTGGATCGGCAATGGCAGATGGAGCAACCATGTCCCCGCCGGTAATGTCCGTATCTGCCTGCCTTCCTGCATGATACATCTGGATTCCCATGGGAATGCCGCACTCGTGGATCTTCCTCACAAGCCCGGACAGGCCTTCGAGAATATCGTCACGATCGAGCCGATAATCAGTCCGATACCCGATCCCGAGTGACTCGAAGGATGCGGGCCCTATCAGAACAAGAGAAACCCCACCTCGGGCCCGTCTCAGAAAGTACTCGATCAGCCTGGAAGTCACCACCCCACCATCACCAGTAAATGTCGAGTCAAGGCAGGGCATGATGATCCTGTTTTTCAGTTCTAGGGAATTGATTCTCAGCGGGGTAAAGAGTGTCTGCATACCGTCCTCCTGGCGCCTAGTCTAAACAGTAGCCCTGGAATGGTCTGTATCCTCTTTCCAGAATCCACGTGGTGTCCCGGTCTCAGAGCAATCGTGCACAGCCGGAAGAGATACTATACCGAGAACTACCCGCAAAAGCCACCGGGAAAATGATCATAGTGGGGGCCCCGTGGCCAGGGGGTATTCACACGACGTCCGGCAGTGATCGAGAAATTTCGATGTTGCATAACTCGGCCTCCCCTTCTCTCCGGTGTACATCGCTGATATCTCCAGAATCCGTTCCTGACCAGCGAGTTGCATTTTCGTAGTCTATGGGTATAATGGCGGGAAACTGACCGTGAACTGCGGGAAAACGTCTAGACAATGCCGCGGTACAAAAAGGAGTTCTTCATGAAGGATCTGGTGAAGGGTTCACTGTTTCTCATCATGGCAGCAGCCATGTATCTCCTCGGCAGCTGCAGCGGTCCCTCACAGTATGACTGGGTGACCTGGTACCAGTGGCGGGGGCATTGCTTTACGAAGCTTACCGTAGCAGTGGAATCGGACCAGCCCGATTCGACTGTCTTTGTCAACGATGAGCTCCGGTGTAGCACCCCGTGCAGTTTTGAACTCGAGGCAGCACCCTTTGTATCCGGACAGGAGAGAAAGCTGGTGTCGCCATCCGATGGATCGATCTCCTACGAAACGCGCAACACAGAATTCGAAAGCGAGCACGCCTTCGACATTCGCGTCGCCAAGGACGGCTTCAAGCCCCTGGAAGAAACTATTGTCCTGGAAGATTTCTTTGAATCAGACACGCTCCGCCACAAACAGCACTATACGAACAAGATCAAGATGACCTTCCATCTCGTCAGCCAGGGCCAGGAAGATTTCCGGCGTGTGGACATAGAGCCTCTGGAGTAGCGCCTTCCACGCCACAGGGTGGGAACATGTGGCGGGGCTGTTTGACCCTGCGTGCTGGTACCTAACCCGCTGTTCTTTTTTTCTCCAGCAGCATCTCCATGAAGGCATCGGCGCGGGTTTGGAACTGTGCATAGGAGAAATTCCGCTGATCCATGTGGTCGGCATCGATCGTCACAGAGGGAATATCCAGGTCCTGCAGCAAAGCCCGCCGGATATCCGCCTGCCCCAGCGTTATGGGAACACATGACTTGTTCTGGTGAAACACTGCTCCGTCTATCGAGTAGTCCCTGCACGCCCTCAGCACCATATCTTTCCGCCGCTGGATGGAGAGGCAGGACACCAGCGGGTAGGACATGAGACTCTTCACGGCAAGCGCCTCAATGGGATTCTTCGTGTCAAGCCGCAGCGACCATGCTGCAGAGTAGGTCTCTGCCACGAAGACACCTCCCATCTTTTCGAATGCGTTGAACAGCCCCATGTTGTACCACAGCGGGATGTTATCCCAGAAGAGCCTGATCTGCTCGTTCTCGAGGACCCCGATTCCATCACTGGCACGCTGTCTCACCTCGTCCCTCACCTTTGTCAGGAAATCTACGGCAATCTGGGTCCCCTGCCGCGTGACCATCACGAACATGATGCCGATCTCGGCAGCGGATATGGGTGTCGGGACATACCGTCGGTACGTCATGATCTCATCCCAGAGTTCACAGGCCCTGTCCGAAAGGATCACCGCCTCTTCAAGCCGGTCATACTCCATCTTTCTGCCCGTTGCGTGAGTGAGGAAATCGATGAGCCGGTGAATCTCGCTCACCGCATACCTGATGTGGTGCTCACGGATGTCTTCCACCGCGACCTGGGGAAGGTCGGCTGTGAAAATCCTGGCACGGTGAAATCGCTCCTCCAGGATATGGAAGATCTTCATGGCAGGAATGCATCCACCTCCGAAGGAAAGGAGAAGATCTGGTTCCGGCAGCCCTCCCAGCGGTACGTGTGCAGCATGCATGTCCGAGTAGACATACCCCACAATATTCCTCAGGTATCCACAGAGATCACGGGAATACCCCATGGATTCAGACACATCGAAATTCCCGGGGGTAAGACCGAAGGCTGCGCACACAGGAGACCAGTTTTCCGGGAACACCGGCTGGAGATCCATGGCGTAGAAGAGCTCGATGGCGCCGTTCATCGGCGGCATCCACCCGACAGGCTTGCCTTCGGCCTTTGCCTGCTGACACTCCAGATAATAGTCGGCCACGACCGCGGTCAGCTCTTTTGCAGCTTTCAAGCGTTTCGTCGACTTCCCGGTGGATGTCACTTCACCCTCCCAGCATTCCGATAAACGTTTCCAGGCGAGTCCTGATCTGCCCCTCCATGATGCCCTCTTCTTCCAGTTCGATGAGGATGGTGGGGATGCCCTCTTCCTTGAGGGCAGCCGACACTATCGGGTGATCCGCGAGGTGCGGAGTGCAAAACTTCTGGAACACAAAGATCACCCCACGAGCGCCGGAGGTGCGAACAAGATCAGCAACGAGCGAAGCCCTCCTGCCTGGTTTTGCCCGTGCCGGACAGGGAAAACGCTGCATGTACCGGTCTATCAGGCGATCGAGGGGATCGTTCCCCTGCCCGTATGGGGGAAAAACATTCCGGACACCGGTGCAGAGATCATCGGCCACAATATTCCCGCCAAGTTCCTCGATCAACCCAAGTATCGCTTGATCCTCGATCAGACTCCCTGAAACCATGACCGGAAGTCCTCCGCCTGAACGCCCCTGTCCCTCTCCAAGAGAGTCTCCCAGCGTCTCGAGCATGCGGAGGTAGTCTTCCGGATCAGATATAACCCCTGCCCTGAGAATTGTGGAGAAGGCCTCGGCTCCAATGGGCAGCATACCCGTAGAGCGCAGATTTTCAAGGGCAAGGACACGCTCCCTGATCCTGCCATAGAGTTCGATCGAGTGTTCGAGTGATCCGCTGTCGAAGTTCCCGCCGATCGAGGTGAGCTTTTCAACGAGCTCGGCCACACCGTGGCGGAAAAACTCGCGGGAGTCGTCCGTATCATTATACGGCAGAGGCACACTGTGGAACAGCATGCCGGTGATGTTCTCCTTCCAGATATTGACCATGCCGCAGGCAACATCACAGGTATAGCCCTGCACGATACCGGAGAGAAAATCATACCCGCCCCCGAGGGCCAGTTCGAGCGACTGGCGCATGTACGGGCAGATGAAGTTCGGCACCAGAGTGTATGCCTTTTCCACCCGGACCTGATCGCCCCATATCCTCACCGGCAGAAACCCGCTCGCGTGAATGATCTCAATGGGCGTGTAGGTGCAGAAATACCCGATCACCCCCCTGCCCGACGACGCAGTTTCCCGGAGTGTTTCCCTCTTGGTCCGAAGGGCATCCCTGAACGGGGTGATACTCTGATCTAGATTCATAGGCTTTTAATCCTGTCTTACAGTAATACAGTAGAGGAAGGGCGAACGTCAATATTGCCGGCAGGATTTATCGTCTCTTGCGAAAAACACTCTGATATACATGAAGCGGACACCGGAGAGATCCTCACAGGACAGGCAGCCTCCGGTGTCCGGTGTTTCACCCGTACACATGCATCAGATCAGACCCCGAACCGTTTCTTGAGATCCTCCAGCTGTTTCTTCAGGCGATCCGGTAGGCGATCCCCGAACTGGGCAAAATGCTGATCGATGGTCGGGATCTCTGCTTTCCAGGCCTCTTCGTCAATTGTAAGGAGTTCCTTCATACGTTCCCCGGAAATATTCAGGCCCTCCAGGTCCAGTGAGCCCTCTTCAGGGAGCAGGCCAATGGGTGTTTTCCCTGCACCGGCCGTTCCATCGATGCGCTCGCACATCCACTTGAGCACCCTGCTGTTTTCACCGAACCCTGGCCAGAGAAATTTCCCATCGCTGCTCTTCCTGAACCAGTTCACGTAGAAGATGCGGGGTGCCTTGTCGCCAAGCCTGTCCCCCATGGTGAGCCAGTGCTGAAAGTAATCACCCATGTTGTACCCGCAGAAGGGTTTCATGGCAAACGGGTCACGCCTGAGGGCGCCCACATCGCCGATGTTCGCAGCGGTAGTCTCTGAGGATGCGGTGGATCCAAGAAAGACCCCATGGTCCCAATTGAATGCCTCGTTCACCAGGGGAACGACACCTGCCCGTCTCCCGCCGAAGACGAAGATGTCGATGGGTACGCCTTCCGGCTTTTCCCAGTCTTCGCAGATGCAGGGACATTGAGATGCAGGGGCTGTGAATCGTGCATTCGGATTTGCTGCAGGATCTTTTGACTCGGGTGTCCAGTCACGGCCTTTCCAGTCGACGGCGTGCACAGGCGGATCTCCATCCATGCCTTCCCACCAGATATCCCCGTCATCGGTGAGGGCACAGTTGGTGAATATGATATTCTCGTGCAGTGATTCCATGGCCATTGGATTGGAATCGTACGAAGTTCCCGGGGCAACGCCGAAAAATCCGGACTCAGGGTTAATGGCATAGAGCCTGCCGTCAGGCCCGATCTTCATCCATGCAATATCGTCCCCGATGGTCTCACACTTCCAGCCTTCGATGGTCGGCTCCAGCATGGCCAGGTTTGTCTTTCCGCATGCAGACGGGAACGCTGCGGCGATGTGATAGCGCTTTCCCTGGGGGCTCGTGAGGCGGAGAATCAGCATGTGTTCGGCCATCCATCCTTCCCGCCGTGCCATGGCGGACGCGATCCGCAGGGCAAGGCACTTCTTTCCGAGCAGGGCGTTGCCGCCGTATCCCGAGCCGTACGACCAGATCAGGTTCTCCTCCGGAAAGTGGCTGATGTATTTCTGTTCCATGGGGGCGCATGGCCAGGCAACGTCTTTATCCCCGGGCTCGAGGGGGGCACCCACCGAGTGCATGCATGGTATGAATTCACCGTCAGTTCCCAGAACCTCGAGTACTCTCGTGCCTACGCGGGTCATGATATGCATGTTGCAGACCACGTAGGGGCTGTCCGTGATCTCTATGCCGATCTTTGCGATGGGTGAACCGATCGGCCCCATGGAAAAGGGGATCACGTACAGGGTGCGACCCTTCATACACCCCGAGTAGAGCTTTCTCATGATCTGCTTGAGCTCGTCCGGATCGATCCAGTTGTTCGTAGGCCCGGAATCGATCTGTTTGGGTGTGCTGATGTACGTCCGGTCTTCAACCCTGGCTACGTCGCTCGGGTGAGAACGGAAGAGAAAGCTGTTCGGACGCTTCTTCAGAGGGATGGTGTTCCCGTTCTTGACCATCATGGTCATTAAACGGTCATATTCCTCTTTGCTGCCGTCACACCAGTAGACCTGATCAGGCTGGCAGATACTGGCCATTTCCTGAACCCACGCGGTGAGCCTTTCGTGTTTGGGAACTCTTGTCATCGTACCACTCCTCTTCGCTGTATAAGTAGGCGCACACTATACAGAAGCTTCAGCACTTTTTCAACATTTTCCCGCTTCCTCCAGTATGGGTGACACAGGGAAGCCCATGACGGTCAGCGATCTTTGTGTATACAGCCATATTTCATCAAGATGGTCCGTGTATAAGGAAGAGAGTTTCCGCATCCAGATTCGATCCACCCCCGCATCTTTACCTCGAACCTGGGAGCAGCAGAGTCCAGGCGTCTACCACCAAGGGGATGCGAGAAGTGCTCGATTGTATCAGAACCCTCAAGTGCACAGAGATGCAGGATCTCCTGCGGAACACGGTGGAACCGTACCCTTTCCGGTTCCCGGGGATGTCTATCTGACCCTTCGGATCATTCTGTTCGTGGCCCCGCGCTTCAGCTTGCAGCTTTCCACCCTGCCGGTCACACAGAACAGCCGTATCAGGACAATACCGGCGAGGAACCCTCCCACGTGTGCCCAGAACGCAACGCCACCGGCACCGGAACCGAGGGTGAAGATGCCTTCGATGATCTGGAGGAGAAACCAGAATCCGAGCATGAAGAAAGCCGGCACCACAATGCGTGTGATGAAGAACCCGAAAAAGACCAGCATGTGCACCGGTGCGCGGGGATACAGCATGACATAGGCGCCCATAACCCCACCAATGGCGCCCGAGGCACCGACCATGGGAATGGAACTCGAAGGATTGGAAATCATCTGCGCAGCCACGGCGGCGATCCCGCACGCGAGGTAAAATACCACAAACCTCACCGGTCCCATGGCATCTTCCACGTTGTCACCGAACACGTAGAGGAACCACATATTCCCGATGATGTGGAGCCACCCGCCGTGCATGAACATGGACGTGAACACCGTGAGCCAGTTCGGCGTTCCACCGATCACGCAGGCATACTTCTGTCCAATGGGAACATGAGTGCCAGGGGGAATGTTCCCCAGAAGCTCTCCGGGGATGACGCCGAATTTGCATACCGAGTGGATCAGGGCCGGCTCGGTTCCGAACCCCTGGAGCAGAATCCACACCGCCGCATTCAGTCCAATGATCACAAAGGTCGCAAACGAGGTGTGGATCGTGGGGTTCTCATCTCGCAGTGGGAACATGGGTGGTCACTTCACCTCTGATCGTATGGTCTATTCTCTTCCCTGAGAGAATGAAATTCCAGCACGTTCTGAGAAGGATTCACACTCTATCCGGCCTCACATGATGACATACCACACACCTTGATGGAAATGAACATGTTTTCAGATTCCTGCATCTACGGACGCTCTTTCATTTCTTGACTCGGGTGTTGAGAACGGGTATGTCGCACCTCACGAACCTGGGAAAAATGTCCTGGCAGGTATCCCTCGAATCGTTCCGGACATTCCCAAGCAGGATCAGGAACTCGATACACGGGATGCTCGGGAAAGATAGATGCCGATGAATGCGAGAACTCTCACATCAGATTCTCTGCTCCTCACCACAGCCATCATCTGGGGATTCGCATTCGTGGCACAGCGCGTCGGGATGGAGTTCGTCGGGCCCTTCATCTTCAACGGGATACGCTTCGCCCTGGGCTGCCTGGTGCTTCTCCCGATCATCCTGAAGAATGGGGGATTCCGCACAACGCTGTCTCTTCCAGCTAACGGGTTGAGCAGGGGAGCCATCCTTACGGGAGGCTTCCTTGCCGGCCTTGCACTCTTTGCCGGTTCATCCTTCCAGCAGGTTGGAATTGTCTATACTACCGCAGGAAACGCCGGGTTCATCACCGGACTGTACGTGGTGATCGTTCCGATCCTGGGCCTGTTCCTCGGACACAGAACCTCTTCAGGGACATGGGTGGGAGCGATCCTGGCCGCCGCGGGCATGTACCTGCTGAGCGTCACGGAGCAGTTCACCATATCGTTCGGTGATCTTCTCGTGTTCATCGGTGCATTTTTCTGGGCCGGCCATGTCATCATCATCGGCTGGCTCTCCCCCAGACACGATTCTCTCCACCTGGCATTTCTCCAGTATGCAGTCTGTTCATTCCTCAGCCTAATCACCTCGTTCATCTTCGAGACTACGACCGGGCCTGCCCTGATCAGAGCGACCATCCCCATTCTCTACGGCGGTGTTCTGTCCGTGGGAATAGCCTACACCCTCCAGGTGGTGGCGCAGAAGAATGCACACCCAGCCCATGCAGCCATTCTCCTGAGTCTTGAAGCTGTATTCGCAGCTCTCGGGGGGTGGATCATCCTTGATGAGATCCTGAACCTGAAAGAACTCTCCGGGTGCGTCCTCATGTTTGCCGGAATGATCATCTCACAGCTCTGGGGATTCTCATCCAGAACAGAACACATCGAAATCCCACGCGACGAGAGGCTGTCACCAAAGGACACGCCCTGACAGCTCGCTCAGAGCTCTGACACGAGGCATACGGGTTGGAGATCACAGCATTCTGCCACGATCCATGCGGATCATGTATCCAGAAACTGCACCAGGTAGTGTGTATCCACTGTAAGAATCGATCCTTCCCACTGGAGAACACCCGCTGTCTTGAGACGCTGGATCATGCGGGAAAACGTCTCCGGGATGGTCCCGATGGCGGATGCAATGTCTTTTTTCGCCATGTCTACAGTGTACCTTCCGCCCTGACCATATCTCTCGATCAGGAACCGGAAGAAGCGTTCTTCAACGTCATAGGACGTCAGGTAGAGGATCCGCTCTGCCAGATAGCGCTGCTTTTGCATGAGGTTCGCGATGAACTCGTTGCGGAACTCCTTTTCATCGAGAAGCCCGAGAAAGAACTCCCGTTCTATGGAGAATGCTCGACCCGTGGAGAGTGCCACGGCACTGACCGGGTAGGTTGGAATCTCGAACAGGATGACTTCGGCAAAGATCTCCCCCGCCTTCACAAGTTTGAGAGAGATCTCCTGTCCGTCCGGGGAGGTTTTGAACAGCCTGACATCGCCTTCGATCATGAGAAAAAAAGCTGTTCCTTCCTGCCCTTCTGTAAATAGCAGCTCACCCTGCAAAAACTGGATCACTCTCCCGCGGGAAACGAGCCGATCAAGAAGTTCATCGTTCATGCCGCGAAAGAGGTCCGATTTCCTGATAAGATCCCGTATTTCCATACACTCCTTGTACGGTTGACACCGAGGCGATGCAACCGGAAAAATCGAGCTGGCTTGACCTGGGTCAAGGCGGTCGACACCCTGTCCAGCCTATAGATACGGGAAAAACAGATCGGGAGGGAGCAATGAGACGCATCAGGAAGATTATCGAGATCGACGAGGAGAAGTGTACAGGATGCGGTCAGTGCATCCTTGCGTGTGCGGAGGGAGCACTGAAACTGGTGGATGGCAAGGCTCGGCTCGTGGGAGAGATTCTCTGTGACGGAATCGGCGCATGCATCGGAACGTGCCCTGAGGGGGCTCTGAACATCATCGAACGTGAAGCGGAGGAATTCAGTGAAGACGCGGTTCAGAAACATCTTCGCACAGGACATGCCTCTCCGGCAGACCCTGATCTCGACTCAGTACCCGTCCTTGCATGCGGGTGTCCATCCTCGACTGCTATTTCACTGAAAAGAACTACAGACCAGGAGACAACAACGGCGTGCTCTCCATCTCGTGTTTGTTCCCAACTCGGTCACTGGCCGGTAAAGCTCCAGCTTCTCAGCCCGGATGCACCGTACCTGAAGAACTCGGATCTCCTGCTGCTGGCAGACTGCGTGGCCGTTGCCCATCCAAATCTCCACACAGACCTGCTCAGAGACAGGACCGTTGCAACGGGATGCCCCAAGCTGGACAATATCGAGGCCCATGTACAGAGGCTTGCTGATATTCTCTTAACGGCACGGCCCCGATCCCTTACTGTGGTGCACATGGAGGTTCCATGCTGCAGCGCCTTCGTGCATGCCGCCCTTCATGCCATTCATCTCTCTAATGCACCGGTAGTGCTCAACGAAATTGTCATCAGCAGGGATGGAAGAGTTCTCCAGGAAAGATCGGGCGACGATGTCCACGCTGCTCGTGCCTGTGGGTGACAGCCTCCGGATAGACACCACGGTATGGAACATTCATTTTTCGTGCATCCATGGAATTCACCGAAACATCAAAACGGTATACCGGTGCGGGGGCGTAGTTAAGCTTGGTCATAACGCCGGCCTGTCACGCCGGAGGTCGCGGGTTCAAGTCCCGTCGCTCCCGCCACTTTGCCATTCCATGTGCCAGCCTCTCCAGAAATGAGACACGTGTTCATAGGGTTCTGATTCTCCATGGAAACACTACCCCCTTTACGTCTGGGCTCGGGTGCCCTTTTTGCGTGATTCCCATCATATGATTGACAACACCTCTTCGACCTGCTTCAAAGGCGGGCATGGACATCGTGCTCATTCACCCGCCCCTCACCCGTCCGTGTGAACCACCGCCAGGCCTTGCAAAGATCGCCGGGGCTCTGAAGGATCATGAAATCCGACACCTCGTGATCGATTCAAACATCGAGGCCCTGGTACACCTGCTTTCCACGAGTGACCTTCCACGCGACACATGGACCAGACGCTCCGCGCTCCACCTCCACGACAACCTCAGGTCCCTGAAAGACGGCTCCGCATTCAGAAACACGGGTGCGTATTCACAAGCGGTTACAGAGCTCAGCAGAATCCTGGACGTCAGAGCGCGCCCACATGGTTACCATATGAACCTGAGCAACCTGACCCACAGGAGTCTTTCGCCGGTAAGGAGCACTGACCTGCTGCACGCTGCAGAAAACCCGGAAGAGAACGTGTTCTATCCCTACTTCCGAAAACGGCTGCAGGATCTGCTCGAAGACCACTCCCCGCAGTACATGGGCTTTTCCCTGAATTATCTCAGCCAGGCGCTGACAACCTTTGCCATGATCGGGTATGTGAAGACACTCAATCCCGACACGAAGATTCTCCTTGGCGGGGGACTGGTCACCTCGTGGGTGAGAGGGCCCCTGAGGAGCACTCTCTTTGAAGGGGTTGTCGACACCATCAGCGGAGAGCCGGGAGAGGATGTCATCCTTTCGCTCCTTGAAAAACCGCTCCCCTCCGGGGACATCACACCTGACTTCGAGGTATTCTCTACGTATGAATACCTCTCCCCCGGGAGGGTGTTTCCCTTCAGCACCTCTACGGGCTGCTACTGGGGAACGTGCTCATTCTGTCCTGAACGGGCTGAGGGAACCCGGTTTACACACATCTCCCTCTCGTCAGTCCCCTCACTCCTTGAAGACATGATCATGGGGAACCCACAGGCACTGATCCACTTCTGTGACAATGCCATGAGCCCTTCGCTCCTCACGGGTATTTCCCGGAAAGGCCTTTCTTCCCCGTGGTACGGGTTTGCACGCTTCACACCCCACCTGGCCGAGGCCGATTTCTGTTCTTCCCTCAGGAAATCGGGGTGCGTAATGCTCCAGCTGGGACTGGAATCCGGGGACCAGTCCGTACTGGACGAACTGGAAAAGGGGATCAGGCTCGACACAGCTGCACAGGCCCTGAAGAACCTGAAACGTTCAGGTATCGCAACATACGTCTATCTGTTGTTCGGGACGCCGTCTGAAGACTATGAGAGCGCGCTGAAAACACTCGATTTCGTTGCAGTGCACCATGAATCGATAGATTTTCTCAATCTTTCCATCTTCAATCTTCCTAGAAACAGTCCGGACGCAGCAAGGCATCAGACATACGACTTCACCGACGGAGATCTTTCCCTGTACCAGGGTTTTGTCCACCCGAAGGGGTGGGACAGGAACAGGGTGCGTCAGTTCCTGGACAAGGAATTCAAGCGGAACAGGGCAATTGCCAGGATTGTGAGAAGGGATCCTCCCTTCTTCACGTCCAACCATGCCCCGTTCTTTGCGATCACTGCTCAGGGTTCCGGGAACAGCTCGTGATCACCCGGGAATGAACGGATCCACATCCCCCATCTCAGTATCACATTCAGCATGTTCCGGGAGAGACTGTCTCAAGGGGTGAGACCAGTACACACACCTCAAGAAAATTCCAGCCAGGGTCGATGTGATATGAGGAGGTCACGCGGTGCGCACTGTTGGACACACACT